>CAMLLJ010000079.1 GCA_946480845.1 uncultured Gemmatimonadota bacterium | reverse complement strand
GGATGGCGGCGCCGATCCCGATGAGTGCGCGCATCAGATCGCCGGCGCCGGAAGGGCCACCAGCACTGCCGTCGCCACCAGCAGCAGCGTGCCGAAGAGCAGCTCCGCGGTGGCCGAACGCCTGAGCCGGGCGGCCCCCGGCGCCGCACCGAGCGCCGGCCGGAGCCGCCGCCAGTTCCACGCGCCCACCGCCGCGACGCATCCCACCAGTGCGAGCTTCACCAGCAGCATCCTTCCATAGTCGGTCGAGAACAGCGCCTGCAGCGATCCGACGTAGGTCCATCCCGCGAGCAGGCCGGCCGCGATGGTGACGGCGCCGGCAGTGAGCGCGACCGGAGAATACCGGTGCACCGCGGCGGCGACCAGCGTCTCGCGCCCTTCTCCCGCCGGCTCCCCGCCCCGGCCGAAGATGGTCAGCATCATCGCCGCGAGCGTGCCCAGCCAGACGGCGCCGGCGAGAAAGTGGATCGAGGTGAGCGCCACACCGGCCGTGGCGCCCCAGGGATGCTCCACCGCGTGCCCGGTGAAGGTGGCCGCGACCGCCGAGGCGATGCCGGCGAGCAGTGCCGCCCACCAGCCGGCTCGCATCTGCGAGGCGAGCACGAACGCGGCGCCCGCGGCAATCGCGAGCCCCACCTGCCAGCGCCAGCCGGCGCCCCAGGAGGTCTGGTCCACGATGAGCCGCACCGTTGCCCAGTCGAGCGGGGCTCCGGGGTCGCTGAAGGCGCGGACCTGTTCGAGCAGGCGGAGGAGGCAGGCGATGAGCAGAATGACGGCGCCGGCGAGCCCCACCCGCCGGGTCCGGCCGACCAGTGCCTGGACGCGCTCGGCCGCGCCGGCGGCGAGTCCGGACGCGAGGAGCCTGAAGCTGGAAGCGCCGATGACGAGAAACAGACCGATAAAGCCGAGCCAGCGCGCGGCGGCGCTCACCGTCTGGCGGGGTCCCCTGGCTCGGCTGGTCTGGACTGCGCGGGGTCCCCCTTCGGAGGCGCGGTCACCGTGAAGGTGTAGCGCCCGCGGATGGGATGACCGTCGCGCGAGGCAGTGCGCCAGACGACGGCGTACTCACCCGGCGCGATGGCCCCGAGGACCGGCGCGGCGATGGTCAGCGTATCGTCGGTGCGCGCCGCCTTCCCCATCTTCACCTCGGCGCTGTCGGCGCCGAGGACCCGGATGCTCGAGATGGCCAGCTCCACCTTCTCGCTGAAGGTGAGCCGGATCTCTCGCGGCGCCTCGGCCACGACCTCTTCCTTGCCCGGGAAGCTCCCGGTCAGGTGGGCGTGCACCGCGACGGCCACCCCCGGCAGGACGATCAGGCCGGCGGCGAGCGAGGGGAGCACCTGGTGGAACCGGAACCGCATCTGTCACTCCTGTAAGGCGTTCGGGCGTCAGCGGGCACGAACCGTGCCCCTGATGGGAACGTAGGGAGGGGCGGGAACGGCCGCAATGCGGGCGATTTCACTTCCCGAACAGATCCGAGTGAGTTCCTGCCCGGACGAATCGAGCCTCCTACGCCTCTGCGGTGTGGCCTTCCAGCAGGTCCTCGATGGATGCATGGTGCTCGAGGTTCCTTCCCTCGAGCGTGTCTCGCATGGCTTCACGGGTCAGCGCATTCGGCTCGAACGGCAGCGCCCGCTCCCGGATGATCTGACGGTACAGCATCGAAATGACCGCCGTAGGCGTCAGGCCCATTTCACTCATGATCTTCTCGGCCTTCGCCTTGACCGCAGGCTCGACTCGAGCGCGGATCTGCGCAGTCTTTGCCATCAGCCCTCCCAGAGGTATCTGCCGCTCCAACAGCGATGTATCCCAACTGGGATACATACGTCCCTTAAGGTAACGCCTGCAAGGAGTTACGCAAGTGGGCGGTCCAGCGCGGCCCGCCTCCCTCCGCCCCACCACCCCTCTGGCTCCTTGGCCTCTCCCGCGCTATAATGAAAGCTACGTGACCCACCGGCGCCCGGGGATGCCCTTGCTCCCCGGGCAGAATCTTTTTGCACCCGTGTCCCCATGATCCGAGAGATGCGCGAGAAGCTGAGCGGCGAGATCGAAGCGCTCAGCTACGAACTGACCGTCACCCTGCCCCAGGCCATCGCCACCGCCGTCGAGATGGGCGACCTGCGGGAGAACTCCGAGTACAAGGCCGCGCTCGAGCGGCAGCAGTTCGTGCAGGCCCGGCTGGGCCAGCTCCACCAGCGGCTCAACCAGCTCAGCGAGCTGGCCGGCACCGAGGCGCCGATGGACCGCGTCGGCCTCGGCTCGCGGGTCACCGTGCTCGACCTCGAGTCCAATGACGTGGACACCTACATGGTGGTGCTCGCCGAGATGATGGACATCGACGCGGGGCACATCTCGCTCGCCTCGCCGCTGGGCCGCGCCCTCACCAACGGGAAGGTGGGCGACGAGATCTCGCTCCGCCTGCCGCACGGCTCGCGCCGGCTCCGCATCACGGAGCTGGTGACGGTGCACCAGGAAGCCGCGAGCTAGCGCATGGACATGGAGTTGCCGCCGCGGCAGCTGATCGTGGTGGGCGACCGGGTGCTCATCACGCCCGAGGAGGGCGAGGACCGCACCCGCGTCGGCCTCTACCTTCCCGCCACCGCGATCGACACCCAGCAGGTGCAGACCGGCCTCATCGTGGCGGTGGGGCCCGGCGAGCCGGTGGCCGACCTCAGCACCCTCGACGAGGAGCCGTGGAAGGCGGCGCGGCGCGAAGGCCGGCGGAGCACGATGCAGGCGCGGGTCGGCGACCACGCCACCTTCTTCCGGAAGGCCGCCGTCGAGATCACCTTCGACGAGCGGCGCTACCTGGTCGTCCCCCAGGCCGCCATCCTGGTCCTCCTGCGCGACGACCTTCCCATCTAGTGTGCCATTTCCTCTATATCGGGAGCCCGCTCACCCTGAGCGAGGTGCGCTCGATGCTGCCCGACGGCCTCGCCGCCGACCTGCTGCATCCGGCGGGCGCGCGGCTGCTGGCGCCGTTCCTCAAGCCGGCTCGCACCTTCGCCCGCCTGCTCTCCGGCCCCTGCTCCTGCGACCTCTTCCTCCAGCGCGACCCCGAGCACCGGCGCGAGGAGGCCGAGCTGCGCCGCCACTATCGGGCACTCGGCCTCTCGCGGGAGCGGACCATCGCGGCGCTCGAGCGGCATCGCCGAGGCGAGCCGACCCGGCCGCCCGAGGAGTGGATGCGCCTGCTCGCCGGGTTCGTGGCGGAGCACGCCCGGAACGCCGGTCCCACCCTCTACTTCCGCCACGTGAGCCCCGACGGGCTCGCGGCGCACCCGCCGCCGGCCGGCAGCGTGCGGCTCACGGTGCCGGAGGTGCTCGCCAACCCCGGCGAATGGCTCAGGGAGAGCCGGGCCACGATCGTGGTGCGCGCCTCGCCCTGATGCGGCACGACACGGGGAGCTTCCAGTCCCACGACGGGCTCCGGCTCTTCCGGCAGAGCTGGCGGCCGGACACCCCGCCGCGCGCCGCGGTGGTCAACCTGCACGGCCTGGGCGACCACTCGGGATTGCACCGCCCGCTGGTCGAGCACCTGGTCGGCGCCGGCCTCGCGGTCCACGGCTTCGACTTCCGCGGGCACGGCCGCTCCCCCGGTGAGCGCGCGTACATCACGTCATGGGCCGACTTCCGCGAGGACCTGCACCGCTTCCTCGCCGACGAGGCGGCGGCCGAGCCGCGGCTGCCGCTCTTCGTGACCGGGGTGAGCCTGGGTGGGCTGGTGGCGCTGGAATACCTGCTGACCCGCGACCCCGCGGAGGCCGGCGTGGCGCCCATCCGCGGCACCGCCGCGCTGGCGCCGCCCCTGGGCGAGGTGGGCGTGCCGGCGCCGCTGATGGCGCTCGGGCGGCTGCTCTCGCGGGTCTGGCCGCGCTTCTCACTCGAGGTCGGCATGGACCTCACCGGCCTCTCGCGCGACCCGGCCGCCGCCGCCGAGGTGCTCAACGATCCCCTGTTCCACCGGCGCGGGACGGCCCGGCTCTCGACCGAGGTGACCTCCGCCATCGCGCGGGTGCAGGGGGCGGCGCCGCGGCTGGCGGCGCCGGTGCTCATCCAGCACGGCGGGGCTGACCGGATGGTCCCGCCGGCGGGCTCGCGGCGCTTCGCGGAGCGGGCCCCGTCCCGCTGGTGCACGCTGATCGAGTATCCCGGCGCCTACCACGCGCTCGCCGCCGACCTCGATGCGCCGCGGGTGCTCGCCGACCTGACGGCCTGGATCGAGGCACATATCCCCGACTGACCCCGGTTCCGCTGGAGTCTCCCGACAAGCGCGCCTGCATAGAAAAAGCCCGCCAGGGCCAGGGGCGCTGACGGGCTACTTAGGGGGCCGATTTCGCTTTCGCTCCACCGGCACTGCGTAAGTATCATATGCCCATGCTCACCCAGAATCAAGAGGCGTACCTCGGTCGGCTGAGGGCTGCAGTGAGTGAGGCCAGGTTGGGGCCGTATCTGAAAGCCGCAAAGGGGGATGTACTCAGGACGCTCGCGCGGTATTTCTGGAACGCCGAGCTGTGCAAGACCTTCCTTCCGGTTCTGCAGGCTCTTGAGGTAAGCCTCCGAAACCGGCTGGACTCTACTTTAGCCCCCTACTTTCCCGTTCATCGCTATGACCACGTAAATTCCTGGCTGGACCGCCAGCCCAGGGTAGTTCATCACAAGAACGCCGAAAACGACCTGTGGAAAGCGAAGTACCATCTGTTCCCGCATGATGGCGCCGGGGGTATTCGACCGTCAGCCAGGCCCATCTTGCACGGCGATCTGGTAGCCGCATTGGACTTTGGCTTCTGGACGGCCCTGCTGCATCTCGACTATGAAAAGAGCAGCGGGAAGAGCGTCTATTTCTGGCCCGATCATTTCGCTGCGGTGTTTCCTGCCGCTCCGGCTGAACGCACCGTTCCGGGAATCCGCACCCATCTCAATGAAATTCGACACCTTCGCAATCGAGTGGTCCACCACGAGCCGATCTGGAAAAAGCGGGAAACCGACCCCGAGCCGAAGGATCGATATGACGGCGTTGTGGACGCCCTGAAGTGGGTCAGCCCAGAGCACGCGAAAGCGACGGTACGAATGCACCTGGACCGCGACGTTTTCAAAGAGGCGGAATACCTCAGCATGCTTGAGGAAAGGCTACTGGCTGCGCTTCCCGGGTGAATCGCGCCAGCACCCCCAGAAGGCCCCGAATCGTTACAATCCCAGGCTATGCCACTATCGGCACGCGTCCGCCCTCCCGCCCCGCCACGCATCCTCCTATAATGAAGCTTCTTCTCTCCTCCGCACCGAGGGCTCCCCGTTGGCCGATGACCTCGAGAAGGTCCGCGCGGCACTAGCGGGCCGGTACGACATCGAGCGCCTGCTCGGACAGGGCGGCATGGCGACGGTCTACCTGGCCCGCGACGTGGCGCGCGACCGGACCGTCGCCGTGAAGGTGCTCCGCCCGGAGCTGGCCGTCGCCATGGGCGGCGAGCGCTTCCTGCGCGAGATCAAGGTCGCCGGCAACCTGCACCACCCCAACATCCTCCAGGTCTACGACTCGGGCGACGTCGGCGACGTCGTCTTCTTCGTGATGCCGTTCATCGCCGGCGAGTCGCTGCGCGACCGGCTCGACCGCGAGCAGCAGCTCGGCATCGCCGAGGCGGTGAACATCACCCGCGAGGTGGCGGACGCCCTCCAGCACGCGCACAACGCCGGCGTGGTGCACCGCGACATCAAGCCCGAGAACATCCTGCTCGAGGACGGCCACGCCATCGTGGCCGACTTCGGCATCGCGCGCGCCGCCGGCGAGTCGAGCCAGAAGCTCACCGAGACGGGGATGTCGGTGGGCACCCCGACCTACATGAGCCCCGAGCAGGCGGCGGGCGGCGACCGGATCGACGGCCGGAGCGACCAGTACAGCCTGGCCTGCGTGCTGTACGAGATGCTGGCCGGCCATCCGCCGTTCAGCGGCAGCAACTCGATGGCGATCCTCGCCAAGCACGCGATGGAGACGGTGCCCAGTCTCCAGGTGGTGCGCCAGTCGATCCCCGACGAGGTCGAGGACGCGATCATGCAGGCGCTGGAGAAGACGCCGGCCGACCGCTTCCACACCATCAAGGAGTTTGGCGACGCGCTGGGCGACGTGGCGCAGGCCACCGCCACCCGCCGCGCGCTCAACCGCGCCAGCGGCGCCGGCACTGCCGAGCGGCGCACCACGCCGCGGGGCGTGCCGCGCCGCACTTCGCGGGGCGAGCCGGCGCCCTCGCGGAAGAAGGTGCCGCTGATCGCCGCGGGCGTGCTGGTGCTGCTCGCCGGCGGCGGGTGGTTCGCCTGGAAGACGTTGGGCAACAGCAACGCGAGCGCCGCGCCCGCCGGTCCCGACCCCAAGCGGATCGCGGTGATGTACTTCGACACCCGCGGCGGCGGCGACTCGCTCCGCTACCTGGCGGACGGCCTCACCGAGGCGCTCATCACCAAGCTGAGCGAGGTGGAGCCGCTCCAGGTGATCTCGCGGAACGGCGTCGCGCCCTTCCGCGAGGGCACGGTGGCGCCGGACAGCGTGGCGCGCGCGCTCAATGTCGGGACGCTGGTGCAGGGACACGTGGCGCGCTCGCCCGACCTGCTGCGGGTCACCGTGGACATGGTGGACGCGAACGGGGCGCTCATCAGCAGCAAGACCATCGAGCGGCCCCGCGAGGACGTCTTCGCACTGCAGGACAGCGTGGCCGCCGAGGTGAGCACCTTCCTGCGCACGCGCCTCGGAGAGCAGATCCAGATGCGGGAGAGCCGCGCCGGCACCCGGAACGGCGCCGCCTGGGAAATGCTGCAGCGCGCCCGGGACGAGGTGGCGAGCGCCGACCCGCTGATCGAGAGCGGCGACACGGCGGCGCTCGCCCGGCAGTGGAACCGGGCGGACTCGCTCTTCGCGGAGGCGGAGCGGCTCGACCCGCGGTGGCCCGAGCCGGCGACGCAGCGGGCCTGGCTCGCGTACCGGCGCGCCCGCGTGGCGACCGGCGCCGCCGAAGGCGAATGGATCGACCGCGGCCTCGGGCACGCCGAGCGCGCGGTGGGGCTGAGCCCGTCGGACCCCGACGCGCTCGAGGCGCGCGCCACGCTCACCTACTGGCGCTGGATCAGCGGACTCGAGCCGGACGAGCGCAAGGCAGGCCTGCTCATGGCATCCGCCGAGCGGGACTTCCGCGCCTCGGTGGCGGCGAACCCGGCGCAGGCATCGGCGTGGACGTCGCTCAGCCACCTGCTCATCAACAAGCCGGAGATCGCCGAGGCCAACGCGGCGGCGAGCCGCGCCTACGAGGCCGATCCCTACCTCACCAACGCCAACGTCACGCTCTGGCGGCTGTTCACCACGTCGCTCGACCTGGAGAACGCGATCCAGTCGGAGCGCTGGTGCGAGGAAGGCCAGCGCCGCTTCCCGGAGGACCCGCGCTTCCTCGAGTGCCAACTCTCGATGTTCGCGCTGAAGGGGACGAAGCCCGACGTACCGCGCGCCTGGGAGCTGCTGGGACAGTACGTCGAGCGCTCGCCCCAGCCCGACCGCGACTTCCGCCAGCGGCGCGGCTCGATGCTGGTGGCGGCCGCGCTGGCCCGCGCCGGGCTCGACGACAGCGCGCGCGCGGTGATCGTCCGTTCGCGCGCCCCCGACGCGCAGTCCGACCCCACCCGCGAGATCGCCTACCTCGAGGCGGTGGCCCGCACCCTCCTCGGCGACAAGGACGAGGCGATCCGCCAGCTCGGCGTCTTCCTGGCCGCCAACCCCGCCCAGCGGACCTCCCTCCGGGACGACAATACCTGGTGGTTCCGGGACCTCCGCTCCGACCCCCGCTACCGGACGCTCACCGGCGGCTGAACCCCCTTGCGCGCCGGGCCCCCCGGCTTAGTATAGGGTGTTCAGCCTTTCAACACTGTCGCATTATTGCTCGGGAGGGCGCCATGCGCCGCGTTCTGTCGTTCCTCGCCCTCGCGGGGATGCTTGGTGTTGCCGCTTGCTCGGATTCCGCTGAGTCGACCGGGCCCGAGTTCGCCCCTGGCCGTGGGGGGCCGAACAACCCGGATCCCACGGTCACGTGCTCTCCCAACGCGCTCAAGACCAGCGTCGCCGCGGTCTTCGGCCCGAGCAGCGCCGAGTCCGACCTGGTCAAGCTGATCACCACCTCGAACGCGGGCTCCACGGTGGCCACGGAGACGGGGTTCTCCCTCATCACGTCGGTGGCGGCGCTCCGGGGCGGCACCAGCTGGACCGCCGAGATGGCCGGCCCGGCGGCGACGCTGACGGCACAGCTCTTCCCCTGCATGAACGTCCAGAAGACGCAGCCCACCACGATCGCCTCGATCACCGAGGCGCTCGGTGACGAGGGCTCGTACCAGCTCCGCGGCGGGCCGAACGATCCGACCGGCGATGTGCTGTCGTTCGACGGCAGGTCCGGCATCAAGGCCCCGGCCCCGTGGGCCGAGTGGCTCGGCGCCCGCGCGCTCTTCCTCGGCTCGCCGATCTCGACCTTCGCCACCGAGATCTCCGGCGGCAGCGCGTACGACTGGTCTATGGTGCACACCGGCGTCGGCGATCTGGTGCCGGCGGCCACGGTGGCCCTCTGCGCCGACAACGCGCCCGAGAACGTGACCGGCGCGCAGCTCCGGCTGCAGCACCTGCCCAAGGCCGACGGCGGCAACATCCTCCCGACCTCGAACGGCGACTTCCTCCCGGGCTGCACGCCGCTGGCGGCCGCGCCGTCGGAATTCGGCGCGCGCTTGATCCACGCCCTCGTCCGGCTGGTGCAGCCGGCGCCGCTGCATGCCTCGGTGGCGTTCGCGGGCGGGATCGGCGGCCTCAAGGGCTCGTTCAGCCCGTTCGAGATCGTCTACGGCGCGCAGATCCAGCTCAGCTTCGTGACCCAGCCGGCGAACGGGACCATCAACACCCCGATCAAGGGCTCCGGGAACTCGGAGATCCAGGTGAAGGTGGTGGCGGCGCAGGGCACGCCGTGGGAGGGCATCCTGGTCCACATCGATGCCGTGACCAACAACGGCGAAGGCGTCTTCAGCTGCGGGAACAATGCGGAGACCGACGCGGCCGGCATCGCCCACTTCCCGAACCTCACGGTCAGCAAGGCGGGCGGCTACTTCTTCGTGGCGACCACGGTGGAGGCCAGCACGGACCCTGACGTGACCGCCTACTCGACGGCGTCGGTGAACTCGAACCGGTTCAACCTGAAGAACGGGAACAAGCCAGCGCCCTGCTGAAGGCGCCGCCTATTGCGCTTCGGGATTTCTTCGGTAACTTGACCGGAGAACCCGAAGCGAGGCGCGCATGGCCGGTCCCCTCATCCGAGTGCCCCTGTCCCCCGGTGCCAACGCGCCGGGGGACACTGTTTTGCTCCTCCGGCTCCGGGTCTGCCCCGAGTGCGCCGGGCCGCTGGTCCGGGCATCGGCGTGCGTGAGCTGCGCCGTCTGCGGCTGGGGCCGCTGCGGGTAACATGGCCTCCGGCGCCCAGCTTCCGCTGCTGCCGGCGGCCTCGGAGTGGAAGCTGCTCGACGAGCGCGAGCGGGGCACGGCCTTCATCTCGATCGCCAGCCGCGCGGTGCTCAACTCGCCCGCCACCACGCGGATGGAGTTCTGGTCGGTCAATCCCTATGTGGGGTGCGAGTTCGGCTGCACCTACTGCTACGCGCGGGACACCCACCGCTACGCCGTGGAGCGGGAAACGGCGCGCGCCGAATCCGACGGGGCGGCCTCGCCGCTCGCGGGGCTCGCGCGGCTCCCGCCCTGGCTCGCCTTCGAGCGGCGCATCCTGGTCAAGCGGGGCGCCGGGATCACGCTCGCGCAGTCGCTCGATCCCGCGCGGCTCGAGGGCTCGACACTCACCATCGGCACCGCCACCGATCCCTACCAGCCGGCGGAGCGGCGCTTCCGGATCACCCGCGGGATCCTCGAGGCGCTGACGGCATTCCGCGGGCTCTCGATCCACGTCATCACCAAGTCCCCGCTGGTGCTCCGCGACATCGACCTCTTCCGCCGCCTCGCCGAGCGCGGCTCGCTCCGCGTGAACATCTCGCTCATCACCCTCGATGCGCGGCTCGCCCGCCGGCTGGAGACCCGCTCGCCGGTGCCGTCCGCGCGGATCCGCGCGCTCGAGCGCCTCGGTGCGGCAGGCATCCCGACCGGGCTCTTCATCGCGCCAGTCCTGCCCGGTATCACCGACGGGCTCGACGCGCTCGACCGGCTCTTCGCGGCGGCACACCGGGCCGGCGCCGAATACGTGATGGGCTCGCCGCTCCGGCTGGGCCCCGCCGCCCGCGCGCGATTCCTTCCCCATCTCGAGCGGGAGTTCCCCCGCCTCGCCGCGCGGTACCGGCGGCACTACGCGCGCGCGGTGGCGGCGCCGGCCGAGTACCGCCGCGCGCTGGCCGAGCGGATCGGCGCACTTCGCGCGAGGTACGGCTTCACGCCCGACGAGTGATGTGGCACCGGTGCAACGCGCCGGCCCCCGCGCCTCCCCATCCGCCATGAATGCCCCCCCTCCGGGGGCACGAAAGGTGCAAAGCTCCCGGGCTTCCAGCTGACACAAGCTGCACTACCCCGGTCCCCGGAGCAGCATGCGCCTCCACGACGTCCTCGTCGAGACGAGCGGCGACACGACCCGCCTGATCGGCCGCGCCGAGCGCCGGAACGGCGAACGGTTCGAGCTCTACTTCGCATTCACCGGTGCACCGCCGGGATCGGTCGAGGCGAGCGCGAGCGCGTTCGTCCCCGCGCTGCTCATACCCGCCATGGTGGCCGGCGAGCCGCTGGAAAGCACCCTGCCGGTCTCGCCGCGCCTGCTGGCCAGCGTGACGCGCGCGCAGGCCGTCCTGGCCGGCTGGTATCCTCGCTTCAGCCGCGTGCCCGTCGCGATTCCGGCGGACCACTCCCCGGCCGCCGCGCCGCGCGGGACCCGCACCGGCGCATTCTTCTCCGCCGGCGTCGATTCGTTCTACACGCTGCTCAAGAACCGGCACGCGCCCGAATCGGCGGGCGCGATCTCGCACCTCGTCTTCATGAAGGGCTTCGACGCGCAGCTCTCCAAGGGCGAGGGACTGGCGGACTCGGAGGCGCACGTCCGCGCCGTGGCCCACCGCCTCGGCGTCGGCCTCATCGTGGGCGAGACCAACGTGCGCGACCATATGCGCGAGCTGTGGCCCGAGGCGTACCAGGGCGCGGCGCTCGGCGCCACCAGTCTCGGGCTCGGCGGCGGCTTCGGGGAGATGCTGGTGCCGGCGTCGCTCACCTGGGGGTCGCTGATCCCCTGGGGATCGCACCCGCTGCTCGACGAGTGCTGGAGCACCGAGCGGGTGGAGCTGGTGCACGACGGCTGCGAGGCGAAGCGGCACCAGAAGCTGGCCGCGATCGCCGCCTGGGACGCCGAGGCGATCGACGAGCTGCGCGTCTGCCTCTCGGTGCGCGGCGGGCCGGCCAACTGCGGCCGGTGCGTGAAGTGCGTGCGCACGATGGCGATGCTCGCGCTGCTCGGCCACCTGGGCGGCAGGAGCTTCCCCGCGGCGCTCCCGGAGGGCTGGGAGGCGCTGCTCGGGCGTGACTGGCCCGGCTTCCGCCAGGAGCTGCTCCGCGCGTTCGAGGACGGAATGTCCGACGCCGGCTTCCCGGGCCTGCGCCGCGCGCTGGAGCGCATCGAGCGCGCGGCCCGGTG
>CAMLLJ010000078.1 GCA_946480845.1 uncultured Gemmatimonadota bacterium | reverse complement strand
CCGATCGCCCAGATGACGTTGGCCTCGGTGTAGTTGTAGAAGTCGAAGTTGAAGGTCCAGCTCACCCGGCTCACCGTCAGCTCGAGCAGGACCAGCAGTGCACCGCGGGTAACGAGATAGCGGGACAGCGCGGCCGGATCGCCCAGCTTCCGTCCGTGCAGGAAGGCGCCGGTGCCGGCGAGGAAGACGAAGGCCGGCGCGCAGAAGTGAGTGATCCACCGGGTGAAGTACACGCCCGGGTCGCTGCCGCCGGGCGGGACGGCGGCGTAGACGCGGACGTGGTCGAGCGCCATCAGGACCATGACGGCACCGCGGACGATGTCGATCGACTGGATGCGGGCGTGGCTTGCGGGCATGCCCCAATGTCCGCTCGGCCGGCTGCCGCGCAACGATTGCGGCACGAACGGTCGTTGCAGCGGCGTGGGCGGTCATTCCCCGCGGCCGTCATTGCGGGGGCCGTGAGCGCGGGATACCGTACGCGACCGCTCCATGACTTCCCGAATCCGTCCCTGGATGCTCGTGTCGGCCGCCTGGATGGGGCCTGCCGTGCTGGCGCTGGTGAGCCGGCTGGCGCAGTCGCGTCTCTGGGGCGAGCCGCCGCCGTCCGGGGCCAGGCTCGCGTTCGAGAGCCTCGACTGGCTCATCTACGGGCTCTTCGTGCCGCTGATCTTCGCCATCTCGCGCCGGTGGCCGGTGGTGCGGCCGCGCCTGGCGTCGCGGGTGCTCCTGCATGCCGTCGCCGCGCTCGCGTTCTGCGCCGCGTGGGCCGGTCTCGGCACCCTGCTCAAGGCGCTGCTCGGCGTGGACACCTTCGAGCGCGGGGTCGGGTTCTCGTTCGTCGCCTGGTTCTACATCACGCTTCCGTTCGGGACCGGCGTCTACCTGGGCATGGTGGGGATCGAGCACGCCATCCGCCATTTCACCGCGGCGCGCGAGTGGGAGGCGCAGGCGGCCTCGGCGCGCCTCGCCGCGCTGCAGGCCCGGCTCAATCCGCACTTCCTCTTCAACAGCCTCAATACCGTGGCGGTGCTGGTGCGCGAGGGGGATATGCGGGCGGCCACCGTCGTCGAGCAGCTGAGCGACGTCCTGCGGCGGACGCTCGCCGACCCGGAGGACACCGTCGTGGCGCTCGGCGAGGAGCTGACGCTGGTGCGGCAGTACCTCGCCGTCGAGCAGGCGCGCTTCCCGGACCGGCTCCGGCCCGAATTCGACGTGCCCGACGCGTTGCTGGCGGCGGCGGTGCCGCGGTTCGCGCTGCAGCACCTGGTGGAGAACGCGATCCGGCACGGGGTGTCGCGACGTACGGCCGCGGGGCGCCTTTCGGTCAGCGCGAGGCGGGAAGGAGACGCGCTCGTGCTCACGGTCTCCGACGACGGCTTCGGGATCGATGCGGCGGCGCCGGTGGCGCCGGGACATGGGCTGGAGAACACGCGCGCGCGGCTTGCGGCGCTCTACGGCGGCCGCGCGTCGCTCGTGGTCTCGCCGCGGCCGGATGGCGGGACCGTGGCCGTGCTTCGAATGCCGTATGGCGAGACGGCCTTCGCCCGGGAGGACCTCGATGCCACGTGAGCGGCGGGTGCTGGTGGCGGACGACGAGCCGGCCGCGCGGCGCGGCGTGCGGATGCTGCTGGCGGCGTATGCGGACTTCATCGTGGCCGGAGAGGCCCGGGACGGGCGCCAGACACTCGAGGCGATCGAGCGACTCCGGCCCGACGCGGTCTTCCTCGACATCCAGATGCCGGAACTCGGCGGGATCGATGTGATCCGCCTGCGGACGCCGGAGCGGATGCCGGCAGTGGTGTTCCTGACGGCGCACGACCGCTATGCGATCAGCGCGTTCGACGTGGAGGCGGTGGACTACCTGGTGAAGCCGGTGACGGAGGCCCGGTTCGCGCGGGCCATGCGGCGGCTCTCGGCGCGGCTCGCGGCCGCGGACGGGACGGCGCCGGTGCCGACGATCGCGGTGAGCACGTCGCGCGGGTCGCTGGTACTCGGACTCGATGAGATCGAGTGGATCGAGTCCGCCGGCCACTACGCACGGGTATGGAACCGGGCGCAGGGCTACCTGCTGCGCCAGCCGCTCGACCGGCTGGAGGAGCGGGTGCGGGAGCACGGGTTCCTTCGGGTGCACCGGGGGGCACTGGTGCGGCTGTCCGCGGTCCGGGCGCTGGAGCCGGCCGCCGACGGGGGCGGGGTGGCGATCCTGACGAGTGGGGCGCGCGTGCCGGTGGCGCGGCGGCGGCGGGCAGCGCTGGCGGAGGCCGTGGCACTGCCGCGGTAATCGTTCAGTGCCCGCCGAACCGCGCCTCGGCCCGCGCGCGCGCCTTCGCCGCCTCCACCTCGCGGTCTCGAGGGGCGGCGGAGGTGACCAGCGAGTCCAGCAGGGTGCGGGCGACGGCGGCCGTCTCGTTCACCGCCCGCTCGAAGGCGGCCTCGTTGGCCTGCGAGGGCTTGCTGAAGCCGGTGAGCTTGCGGACGAACTGGAGCGACGCCGCCCGGATCTCGTCATCCGTGACCGGGGGGTCGAAGTTATAGAGGGTCTTGATGTTGCGGCACATGAGCTGCTCGAAGGCGAGGGGTGCGAGGCGGCAGGTCCCGGGGAGTCAGACAGACAATATTCCCGACTGCCGCCCTGCCACCAACCCCCGCGTCGTATCCGGCCCCCGATTCTCGTGCTAAGATATGGCGGCCCGAGAGTCACCTTCCTTCCTGGGCGCCCCCCACATGCCAGGAGGCCGGATCATGAGATCCTCCAGTCTGCACCGTGCGGTCATGGCGCTGGCGGGCGCCGTCGGCCTCTCGCTCCTGCCCGCCCGCGCAGCCGCGCAGGGCTGCGAGCCGATCCGGTTCACCACCCCGGTCAGCCTTGGCGGCGAGGGCGAGGCCTACCAGCCCGCCCGGGAATGGAAGGTGACCCTCGCCTACCGCCGCCTCCTCTCGAACCAGTGGTTCATCGGGTCCGAGGAGAGCAGCAGTCTCGCACCAGGGGGTGTTCCCCCCGAGTTCCGGGTTCACACCTTCGTGGCGGACGTTGCCTACTCCTTCAACGACCGCTTCCGGGCGCGGGTGAGCGTCCCGTTCTCGACCGGGTCCATCTCCCGGATCTGGCCAGACGGCGCGCGGCACGAGCAGACGGCCAGCGGCATCGGCGACATCAGCGTGCAGGGCGAGGCGTGGCTGCTCCAGCCGCGCACGCACCAGCGCGGGAACATCGGCATCGGGCTCGGCGTGAAAGCGCCGACGGGCAGCCATACGAAGCCAAGCCAGTTCTTCACGGCCTCGGGCCCCGTGGACTTCCCGGCCGACCAGACCATCCAGCCCGGCGACGGCGGCTGGGCGATCCTCACCCAGGTGCAGGGGTTCCGGCAGCTCTCGGACCGGGTCTCGCTGTACGGATTCGGCGCGTACATGATCAGCCCGCGGAGCCGGACCGAGGTGGTGATGTCGCCAGGGTCGCCGCTGCAATGGTCGGTGCCGGACGTGTATTCGGCCCGGGCCGGGGCGGCCTTCGACGTGCTGTCCGATCTCGGGCTCAGTGCGAGCCTGGGTGCCCGGCTGGACGGAATTCCCAGGCGCGACCTGATCGGCGGGGGCGACTCGATGACCGTCAAGCGGACCTCGTACATCGTCTACGCCGATCCGGGCCTGTCGCTCACCCGCGGGAAGAGCAGCTTCACCGTCAGCGTCCCGGTGCGGATGCACCTCAACCGGACAAAGAGCATCACGGAGCAGCAGCCCGGCGCCGCGCCCAACGCCGGCGGGTTCGCCAAGTACCTGGTCTTCGCCAGCTATTCTCACCGGTTCTGAGCGATGCGCGCGCGAATCGTGTGGCTGGCCGCGGTGATGTTCGCGCTGGCGGGGCAGAGAACCGCCGCCGACGCGCAGGTGCTGGCCCGGCCATCGTCGGCGAAGGCGATTGCCACGGGGATCGCGGCGCCCGAGATCGACCTCGAGACGCTCGCCGGCGGGCGGGTGAAGCTCTCGGCGCTCCGGGGCCGGCCGGTGGTGCTCACCTTCTGGGGCACCTGGTGCCCGCCCTGCAAGGACGAGTTCCCGGCGCTCGTGGCGGCACACCGGCGATACCAGGCCAACGGGCTCGAGATCCTCGCGGTGAACCAGCGGGACCAGGAGCTGAACACGAAGGACGTGGAGGCGTTCGCCAAGGAGTACGGCGTGGACTTCACGGTGGCGCTGGATCCGCGCGGGCGTTCGCGCCGGAACTACAAGCTGATCGCGCTGCCGACGACGATCTTCGTGGACAGCGCGGGGATGATCCGCACCGTGCATTCGGGGCCGATCAGCGTGAAGCAGCTGGAGGAGGGGATCGGGACGATACTGGGCAAGTGAGGGTCATCCCGAACGCAGCGAGGGATCTGCTTTTCCGGGGTTCGATGCCGGTGGAGCAGATCCCTCGCTGCGCTCGCGATGACCCCTGACGCTCGGGATGACCCCTGACGCTCGGGATGGCCCGGTGCTACTTCCGCGCCCCCACGTCCGCCAGCCCCACCCGCCGGAGCAGGGCGCGGAATCGGGGGCTCTCGCGGATCGGGTCGTACGTCCGATCCGCCACCGTCCAGAGTGAGGTCCAGATCTCGCCGGCGTCGGTCGCGCGTTCGAAGGCGGCGAGTGAGCCCGCGGTGTCTCCCAGGCCGAGACGGCTGTGTGCCCGTCGCGTTTCCGCCATCCATGGCTGCGGCACCTGCGCGTCCTCCTGCCTCAGCATGCGCCTCGCCTCAGCGGTATCGCCCGCCATTGCGATGATGTAAGTGCTGTTGGACATCCGGCCGGAGAGCCGCATGCCCAGCTCACGGGCCTCGCTCCGCCGGCCGGTCCAGAGGCGGACGAGCGCCCCGAGCGTCAGTGTGGTGAGGTTGGCGGGATCCTTCTCGAGCGCATGGCTGCTCTCGATCATCGCGCTGTCCAGCTTGCCGTCCAGCGCGAACGCGTAGGAGATCCAGCTCAGGACCAGGGCCGATTCGGGGTCCTGGGCTCGCGCCACCCGCAGCTGGGCGAGCGCATCTGCCGGGCGACCGCGGAAGAGCAGGTGCCGGGCGTACTGCACCCGGGCCTCGACGTTCCGGGGCTCGAGGCCGACGGCCATCTGGTACTCGCGGGCAGCGGCCTCCCACTCATAGGCGAACTGGTGCACCAGCCCCAGCGCGATGTGCGGCTGGGCCTGGGTGGGATCGAGCTCCAGCGCGCGCCGGACCGCCTGGACCACGTCGTCGCGGACTGCGCTGACGGGGACGCCCTGAAAATAGGGAAAGAGTGCGAGCGACATGCTCAGGCCCGACCAGGCCGGGGCGAACATCGAGTCCAGGGCGATGGCCTGCCGGAACAGGTCCGCGCTTTCATTGACGGTGAGCCCCCGCCGGCTGAGCCGTTCCTGTCCCCGCAGATAGAGGCGATAGGCCTCGTTGTTGGTGGTGCGCTGGTTGGCCGCCAGCGCCGGCGCCGCGCCCACCGTGGAGGGAAACCGCTCGCGCAGGGCACTCGCCAGGCTCTGGGCGATCATGTCCGCCGCGGAGGCCTGCTGGTCCGGCTGGAGCACGAAGTTCTGCGCCCAGATGCTGGCGGCGTCGGACTGGCGCCCGAGGTCGGCAGAGAGGATCCAGCGCCCGTTGTCCTGGCGGACCAGTGCCGTCAGCACGTAGTCCGCCTTGAGCTTCGCACCGGCCTCGCCGACGTCCACGGCCAGCTCGCCCTGGTAGGCCCTCGCGCCGCTCCGGCTCTTGATCACGATCCCGGGCACGCGCGCCAGCGCCGAGGCGACTTCCTCGTTGAACCAGTCGGCGCCGAAGGTCAGCGTGCTGTCGGCGCTGCTGTTGTAGAAGGGGAGCACCGCCATCGTGAGCGACGCGGGCGCGGCGGCGGGCGCCGGGTTGGCGCCGTCACGGCGCGGGTAGAGGACCGCTGCCCCCGCGAGCCCGGCGACCAGGACCAGCGCCGCCCAGCGGAATCCGCGGCGCGGGCCTGCGGGGCGTACCGGCGTCTCCGCCATCGGCGCCACCGATGGACTCGATGGCCTCGCCGGCTCGGACACCGATGCGGCGTCGAGCGCCGCCAGCACCTCGCGGGCGGTCTGCGGACGTGAGGCCGGCTCCTTCTCCAGGCACCGCGCTACCAGCGACACGATTCCCGCAGGCAGGTCGGGCCGCAGATCGCTCACCGGCTGCGGAACCGAGGTGAGGTGTGCCGCGATCACCTGGTGGGTCGACTGTCCGCGGAAGGGCGGATGGCCGGTCAGCACGGCGTAGGCGAGGCAGCCGAACGAGTAGATGTCGGCGCGGTGGTCGGTGGACGGGTCGCCGGTGGCCTGCTCGGGCGCGATGTAGGCGGGCGTCCCGACCGAGGAGCCGGTCTGGGTGAGCGTCGCGCCCGGCGCGTCGGCCAGTGCCGCACTCACCGCCTTGGCGATGCCGAAGTCGGTCACCACGGCGGCGCCGCTCGAGAGCATCACGTTGTCGGGCTTGACGTCGCGGTGGACGACGCCGTGCTCGTGCGCGTACGCGAGGGCGCGGCCCACGTCGCGGAGGACGTTCAGTCCCTCCGCCAGCGGGAGCGGCCCATCGCGGTCGAGGCGCTCGCCGAGCGATGGCCCCTCCTCGTAGGGCATGACGAAGTAGAGCTTGCCGTCCACTTCGCCCGAGTCGTAGAGCGGCACGATGTTGGGATGGCGGAGCCGGGCGGCGATCTCGATCTCGCGGAGGAAGCGCTCGTGGGCCAGCGAGACGGAGAGCTCGGGCCGGATGACCTTGATGGCGACATCGCGGCCGTGCTTGGTGTCGCGCGCGAGGTAGACGCAGGCCATGCCACCCCGGCCCAACGCCCGTCCGACCTGGTACCGGCCGGCAAGCTGCTCCGGCAGGAGCGGCTCGCCCTCCTCGGCGGCCAGCTCGCCGAACCGCTCGGCGGCGCTGCGGTCGAGGAGCGGGGACTCGCGCTCGCACTCGGCCACGAGGCGCTCGAGCATCGCGGCACGCCCGTGGTCGCCGCGGCTCAGCTCGGCGATGAGCGCGCGCCGCGCTTCGGGCTTCGCATCGAGCAGCTGGTCGATCAGCGGGGCGAGGGCGTTCCAGTCCGGGGGAAGGAAGTCATCCGGGGGCGCGGGGGGCGTGGTCACGACTCGAGGGCCCGCCGCAGGAGCATCCGCGCCTTGAGCCAGTCGCGCTGCACGGTGCGCACCGTGACGTCGAGCGCCTCGGCGATCTCGGCGTCGGACATGCCGCCGAAGAAGCGGCAGTCCACTACCCGGGCCAGCCGCGGCTCGACCGTGGCGAGCCGCTCGATGGCATCGCCAAGGCACAGCATGGCGTCAGGCTGCTCGGCGGCGGGGACCTGCTCGCTGTCGAGCGTGATCCGGCGCAGCGCGCCCTCGCGCTTCCGGGCGCAGCGGGCGCGGGCGCGGTCCACCAGGATGTGGCGCATGACGACCGACGCGAGCGAGAAGAAGTGGGCGCGATCGCGCCATGCCACGGAGGACTGGCCGGCGAGCTTGAGGTAGGCCTCATGGACGAGGCCGGTCGGCGTCAGCGTGCCGTTCGCATCGCTGCCTGCGAGGTGGCGCCGCGCGATGGCACGCAGCTCGTCGTACACCGCGGGCATCAGGCGGTCGAGGGAGTCCTGCCGGCCGCTCAGGAGTTCCTGAGAGGTGAACGACGATCGAGCCGAATGGCTCATGGGTTCGCCGCTGGGTCGATTGGGAGCCGGGAGCGGGAGCGAGGACGCCCCCCTTGCCGTTGAAGTTGAATCGGGCACGGGGGAAAGGCAACGGGAGGGGCGTCGTCCGAGGAGGCGGGTGACGCGGGGTTGCTACTTCACTTCCAGGTCTCCGATCGCCGCCAGCTCGGCCCGCACGCTGTCCCGTTGTGCAACGCGCGACGGCTCGGGATCGACTCGCACGCGCAGGTAGTTCCGGTAGGCGCGAGTGGCTCCCACCTTGTCCCCCGCCAGCGCGGCGAGCTGTCCCTCCAGCCGCAACGACTCGGCGAGGCCCGGGGGATTCGGATATCCCAGCGAGCTGTACCGGCGGCGGACGGCGCGAAGCGCCCGGTCGGCGCGGCCCTGCTCCCGGTACAGCCGCGCGATCAGGATAGACGCCCACTCGGCATTGGCCTCGTGCCCGCGCCAGAGCGAGTCGGCAACGTCGAGCAGCCGCGGTGCGGCCGCGTCGTGCCGCCGCACCGCGAGCATCGCCTCGGTCAGTGGCGCCATGCGGAACCAGAAGCCCTGCAGGGTGTCCGCCGCCGCACGGTCTCGCTGTGTGGCGAGGAGGCGCGCGCCGGCGGCCTCGTCACCCCGGATCGCCTTCAGGAAGTCGATGAAATTGGCGTCGAGGCGGGTCGTGTCCGCCGGATCACCGCCGTAGAAAGTCGCCGCGACCGAGGGATAGAACGGGTTCGGCGTGATGGTGCGCAGCGTGTCGAGCCATGCCGCCGCGGCTCCTGGCCGGCCCCGGTTGAGATTCACGAGCACGTGCACGAACGCCATCTCCTGCCGCTCGGCCTGTGAGGCCGCCAGGGCATGGAAGATGTCGAGCAGCTCCGGCTGGTGCGCGATGGTGACGCTGTCGAGCGGATTCTGGAAGAGGATCGCCTGAACGGTGAGCACCGGCTGCGACCGGAGCTCGGCGAGATAGCGGGTGATCCCGGGCTCGTCCCGCCTGGCGGCGAGCAGGTCCCACCGCGAAAGCATCACGCCTTCTCCCGCGGAATCGAGGGCGGTCGCCCGGCCCGTCCAGAGGCGCTGCGCCGCCGTGTCGCCGGCGATGAACGCGATGCGCGCCAGGTGGCTGATGGGCCCGCCATACAGCGAATCGAGCCGGAACGCCTTCTCGAAGGCCTGGCGCGCCCGCTGCTCCGGCTCGGGGATCTCGGCGAGGCGCCCGCCGTGGAAGAGTGCGTCGCCGAGGTACTGCCACGCCTCGGGGCTTTCGGGTATCGATTGGACCGCCTTCTCGGCGTCCGTGATCCGCTCGGTCCACGGCGTGACGCGCGGGTAGCGGGAGCCCTGGCGGACGGTGAGGAAGAGCTGGTCCTGCGGGTTCAGCCGGCTGCGGTACTGCGACGCCAGCAGGTTCACCCGCCGCATGTCCACGGAGGCGGGATGCCACCCATCCGATTCGATCAGCGCCGAGAGCGCAAGGGCGAAGGTGGAGTCGAGCTGCACCGCCTTCTCGAGCGCGGGCGTCGAGACCTGGAAGGCACCGCGGCGGAAGGCCGCGACGCCGTCGAGATAGGCCTTGAGCGCGTCGAGGCTGGTGGTAGTGAGCGCACTGAGCTGACCGCTCCTGGCCCCTGCGCCGAGCGCGAGCACCTGCGCAGTGAGCCGGTCCACCATGGGGAAGAGGCTGTCCTTCGGCCCGGTGACGCTCGCCTGCGCCAGCGTGCGGCCACCCGGCATCTCGAGCAGCGACGCGGCGATGACGAGGTGATCGGCCGGGCCCACGATGCTGCCCTGCAGGACGCGCCCCGCGCCGATCGCCCGCGCGACGCGGTCGACGCCCTCCGCCGGCAGGTCCTGGTCGTCCGCGCCGCCGGCGTCACGCACGGCAGCGAGGACCGAACGGGTATCCGCGGATCGGGGCCCACCCTCGCCGGTCAGCTTGGCCTGCAGCAGGTCGAGCATTCCCTGCCGGAGGTATTGCACGGCGGGATCGGCGCCCGCCACGCGGAACGGCAGCACGGCCACGAGTGCCGGGTCGAGCGGCCGGGCGCCCTCGCGGGTCCAGGGATGCCAGACGAACGCCACGATGGCGGCGACCACGGCGATGCCGGCGGCGATCGCCGCGACCCGCTTCCGGCCGCCGGGTGTGCCAGCAACGTGCGCCGGCACCGGCCGCGTTCCCGTCGGCGTCATGCCGCCGCTCGGCGCCGCCAGCGGTTCCAGCGCCGCTACCAGCTCGTCGGCGGTCTGGAACCGGTCGGCGGGACGCTTGGCCAGGCAGCGCATGACGACCGATTCGAGCGCGGGCGCGAGCCCCGCGCGCTGGCTGCCCAGCGGCGTCGGCTCCTTCATCACGTGCGCGGCGAGCGTCTGCTGGGGGTTGAGGCCGTGGAAGGGCGGGAACCCGGAGAGCATCTCGTACGCCATCACGCCGATGGCGTAGATGTCCACGCGCCCATCCATCTGGGGATCGGCGGAGGCCTGCTCCGGCGCCATGTAGGCCGGCGTGCCGAGCGCCATGCCGGCGGTGGTGAGCTGCTGGCGGCCGGACGCCTCGGTCACCGCCTTGGCCACGCCGAAATCCATGACCAGCGCGTGGCGCCCGGAGAGGAGGATGTTCTCGGGCTTGATGTCGCGATGGACCACGCCGGCGCCGTGTGCCACGGCGAGCGCCTCGGCGATCTCGCCCAGGAGCCGCACCGCGTCGGGGACCGGCATCTCGCCGCTCCGCGCCAGCCGGTCGCGCAGCGTCTCGCCCTCGACGAAGGGCATGACGTAGTAGAAGAAGCCGTCGGCGTCGCCCGAATCGAGCACGCCGAGGATGTGGGGATGCTGCAGCCGGGCGGCCACTTCGATCTCGCGGAGGAAGCGGTCGGAGCCGAGCGTGGCCGCGAGGTCGGGACGGAGCACCTTCACCGCCACCTTGCGGCGGTGCTTCAGGTCCTCGGCGAGGTAGACGGTGGCCATGCCGCCCTGGCCCAGCTCGCGCTCGATGCGGTAGCGGTCGGCCAGGGCGGCGGCGAGACGGTCCGGCGGCGGGGTGGCGATGGTCCGGCTCTTTGGATGGGGGTGAAGCAAGCTACGGGGGCGGTGCGGCCGGCGCCAGCACGGTCATCCCTCGCTGCGCTCGGGATGACCCCGTGACGAGACGGCCACCGCGAACCACGCGACCAGCAGCGCCCACAGCCCGTATGCCACGATCCGCACCGGGTGCCACACCAGGTCGGTCACCACGGCCGGATCCATGCCCATCCGTCCCAGCACGACCCGGCTCAGCTGCTCCGCCGTGAACCAGCCCCAGAGGATGGCGGCCCAGACCAGCATGATGCGCGTGCCGATTCCCGGCCGGAGCGCCCGGGGCAGGCGGCCGACGTTCATCGCACCCACCACGAGCGTGAACACGAACATGCTGGCGATGGTGAACGGCCCGGCCACGAGCAGCAGGAAATCCGGCTGCATCCCCTCCAGGGCGCCGCCGCCGACCCAGCTCGCGACAATGATCGCGGCCGAGGCGCCGACCAGGAGCGTGAGCATGATGAGGAAGGTGCGCTTGAGCGTCCAGAAGGTCGTGCGCCGGCCGTAGCGCTCGTAGAAGACCGTTCCGCAGATACGGGTGACGGTGTCCACGATGGCCACCTGCGTGCTGAAGAGCACCAGCACGCCCGCGAGCAGGAAGCCGGCCTCGAGCCAGCGGCCGCCGGCCTCGGCGACCCTGGCCGACTGCTGCGCGACCATTTCGCCGAGCTTCCCCGCGAGTGCCGTGTTGCCGGTGCCGAGCGTGGCGGTCACCACCAGCGACGTGATCACCACGCTCAGGATCACCAGCACCACGAACACGATGAGGATCTCGCGGCTGGCGACGCGCATCCAGGCGCGGAAGCGTGCGAGCGCGACGGCATCGGCGGCGGAGAAGGCGTAGCCGGTCTCGCTCACCGGCTCGTTCTCGCCGCGGATGCCCGCGATGCGGCCCTGGTACGCCGCCATGCCGAAGCCCTTGTCGCGGAGCCAGAGCGACTG
>CAMLLJ010000077.1 GCA_946480845.1 uncultured Gemmatimonadota bacterium | reverse complement strand
TGTAGATGAAGTAGATGATGTCCTCGTTGCCGGCCGGGAAGTTCCAGCCCAGGCCGCGGGACTCCGCCACGATGCCGAGCGGGTGCACGCGCCCGGCATTCTGCGCCGGGTTGCCTTCCCAGCTGAGCCACCACACGTCGCCCTGCGACGCCGAGACGCGGCCGCGGAGCAGCGGATTGAACAGCTCCTCGCCGGCGTCACCCTGCGGCACGAAGGCCGCCTGCGGCCAGTTGGCCACGTCGTCGGGGTTGGTCGAGTTGTAGATCGGCTCGACCTGCTGGCCGTGCTGGGTGGTGCCCTTCGGGTCGAAGAAGAAGGCACCGGTCGTGTCGCCGCCCCACGGGTTGTCGGGGGTGTCCTGGATGACGCCGGCCAGCTGGAGGCCCGAGTTGAACACGAACTGGTTCGCCGTGCCCTTGGGCCAGTAGCCGCCGCCGATCGTCGAGGAGTTCGTCGAGTCGACGCACACCTCGCCCGTGGTGGCGAGACCGCAGTAGATGCGATTGATGGTGATGGCGCCGAGGCTGCGCGCGAACAGGCGGAAGCCGCGCGGCTTGGCGCCCGGCTCGGGCTTCGCCGCCGCGACGGACGGCGCGAGCGCCGTCACCGCCAGGGCGAGAAGGCCGGCGAGCAGCACGCCCCTCTTACCAAAAAGTGAGTGCATTGCGTCCTCTCCAGATGGAAAATCGACGGTGCGATCCCGCGGACCCGGCCAGGTTCGGCCGGGCCCCCGGGACGCCCGAGTGACCTTAGAAGTTGATCTCGAAGCCCAGGCGCATGCGACGGCCAGCGCCCACGAAGTTGTGGATTCCGCGGCCGCCCGGCCCGTAGTAGTTGGCCTCGGCGATCGTGGTCTGCTCCGCGACGGAGAGGATCCCGTCGCCGTTGCCCCAGCGCTCCTCGGCCCGGATCAGGTAGACGCAGTTCGGCGCGCCGCCGTCACCCTGGACCGTGACCCAGTTGGCGCACCCGCTCGCGCCATCGCCGTCGAAGCGCAGGTCGATGCCGTCATCGCCGAGCAGCAGCTGGTTGTCCGCGGCCTCGTCACGGAAGTCCGTGAGCGTGTTGCTGACGCGGAGCTCGCGGTCGGTCTCGTTCACCACGTCGTCGGTCTCGACGAAGACCTGCAGGATGTTCTCGAAGTTGAGGACGTTCCGCACGTCGAGGTACGCCGTCATGTCGAGCCCGCCCAGGCCGAAGCTCTTGGTGGCCTTCAGGTCGAACTGCTTGAACGTGGGCAGCCGGGCCGAGTTGAGGCCGTTGAGGAAGCCGCCGTTCGAGCAGACCTGGCCGGAGAAGACGTTCTCGTTGCCGGTGACCGTCTCGCACTTCGTGTACGCCGTGCCGCTGGCGTAGCGGAAGGTGGCGAAGAGGCCGACGTTCTGCAGCAGCGTGCCGACGATCGAGCCTTCCTGCCAGTCGCCCGGGAAGCTGACCGACATCGCGCCGGCCAGGTTGTGCGGACGGCTGTTGGCCGTGGGCGCGATGGCCTGCGGCGGCGGCTGGTTGCCGCCCGAGAGGGCGTTCACCACGCGCGAGCCGAAGACCAGGTAGGTGTTCGGGTCGGTGCCGGTGTTCTTGGCCGACGAGTAGCTGTACGAGATGGTGCCGTTGAACAGGCTCCCGATGCGGCGGTCGAGCCGGAGGTCGAGCCCGCGCGAGTTGCCGAAGTCGGCGGCGGTCAGCTCCCGCAGGTCCGTCGAGGAGTTGTTCCTGGTCGGGTCCCGCCGGCTCACCAGGCGGTAGGCGGCGTCCGACAGCTTGTCCTTGTTGTAGGCCGCGACGTCGAGCACCATGTCGTCGCTGAACGCGTGCCGGATGCCGAACTCGAAGGTGATGCTCCGCCCGAAGTCCAGGTCGTTGCCGTAGGCGTTGTTGGTGTTGGTGATCGACAGGTCGGTGTTGATGCCGTTGAGCAGGAGCCCGAAGTCCGGCGCCTGCACCTGGTGCGCGTAGGAGAGCCGGAAGTTGGTCTTCTCGGTCACCGGGAAGGCCACCTGGATGTGCGGGCTCAGGTAGGTGTGCTTCTCGTCGCGGATGAAGGCGACGAGCGGCAGCGCCTGGCCGTTCAGCGTGTAGGTGCCGTCCGCGTCCGAGTAGCTCGAGATGCGCGGGAACGGCTGGTAGGTGCCGAACGTCGGGTTGGTCTGCACCGTGTCGAGCGAGTAGGGCCGCGCGGCACGGGTGTCGTAGGCGTCGTAGCGCAGGCCGCCGACCACGACGACGTCGCCGAGGTCGAGGCGGTCCTCGATGAAGCCGTTGTAGCGGATCGGCTTCTCGTTGTACGCGTTGGAGAACGCCTGGCTGGTCAGGTTGTGCGAGTAGTTGACCGTGTGGTACCGGGTGTACTCGCCGCCGAACTTGAGGCGGTTGTAGCGGTCGAACTGCCAGTCCACCGCCGCCTTGCCGATCAGGCGGTCTTCCCGGTTCTGCTGCACCGTGCCGGTGGGCCCGCCCTTCTCGGAGTTGCCGAGCAGCGCGTAGGGGCTGTTCCGGTACTCGTCCGCCAGGCGGTACTGGTCGGTGTTCTCCAGGTCGTACGGCGAGCGCCGGGTGCCCGGGGTGTTGGACCGGTAGTCGGCGATCAGGGAGTCATCGATCGGGAACGACTCGTTGTCGAACACGAAGTCGAACGGCGCGATCATGAACCCGCCGAACTTGTTCCGCGTGCTCAGCTCGCTCGCCAGCGTGAGCGGGCTGTTGGTGAAGCGGTCCTGCTGGTAGGAGAAGCTCGCGTCGAGCGCCAGCGCCCGCTCCGTGGACTTCGACAGGTTCTGCGTCCAGTTGACCTGGTAGATCCGGTTCACGCTGGCGTTGCCGAAGATGTTGGACGGGTTGGTGTTGAACGTGAGCCCGCCGCGGGTCTGGTCCTGGCTGCCCATGTAGAGCAGCGAGAAGCGCGAGCCCGAGCCGTAGCTGTAGTTCAGCTTGCCCTGCAGCGAGTAGACCGACTGCGCATTGCGCGGGTTGCGCACGCCCTGGCAGCTGGCGCCGTAGTTGTTGGCGATGTCCGGGTTGACGCTGTTGGCGAAGTCCTCGCAGCGGCCCCGGGCCACGGCGAAGTTCTGGATGTCGACGAAGGTCGTGTCCGACGTCGCCGAGCCCGGGCTGCTGGGCACCGCGACCGTCGTGTCGATCCCCGCCAGCTGGAAGGTCGGGAACGCCTCGCTGCCCCGCCCGCCGTAGCTGTACCGCTCACCGGTGAGCGCGCCGGCCACGTAGAACGAGAGCCCGTCCATCACCTTGAGCGGGCCGCCGAAGCTGGCGAGCAGCCGGTTGAACCCGGTGCTCATGTTCTTCCCGAACGGCTCGTCGGTCTCCCAGCTCACGTTGCCGCTGTAGCCGGTGTTGGAGCCGGTCCGGGTGGCGATGTTGATGATGCCCGACTGGGCGTTGCCGAACTCGGCCGAGCTCGCACCGGTCGTCACCGAGGCTTCCTCGAAGCCGCCGACGCCGACGATGATCTCGTTGCCGCCCGTCACGCCGCCCGGGCTCGAGCGGTTGCCCGGGGTGACCGGGACGCCGTCGATGTAGGTGGCGGCCTGGTCGCGGCGGCCGCCGCGGATCGAGATGCCGCCGCCCGAGGAGTTGGCCACGACACCCGGCTGCAGCGTCAGCACCTGGCTGATGCGGTCCACCGGGAGGGCGCGGCTGAAGTCGCCGTCGATGCGCTGCTTCGTGGTCACCTCGTCACGCGGCACCAGCGGCTGCGTGGTCTGCACCGAGATGTCCTCGAGCTGCACCGTCGAGGCCTGGAGCGCGAAGTCCTGGGTGATCGTCTGGCCGCCCAGCACGCGCACGCCCTCGGCCCGCACCGCGCGGTAGCCGATGAACGCGGCCCGCATGGCCACGGTGCCCGACGGCACGTTGTTGATGAAGTAGTACCCCTGCGGGTTCGTCAGCGCGCTGAAGGCGCTGCCGACGATGACGACCTGGGCATTGGCGATCGGCGCGCCGGCCTGATCGCGGACCCTGCCCTCGATCTTACCAGTCGCCTGGGCGAGGAGCGACGACGCCCCGACTCCCAGAGCCACTGCCGCGAGCGCGCACACGCGCGCTACACGAGCGAAGGCGCTGACACAGCTTTGCTTCATGGAAACGTCCTCCAAAGGCGTGAACCTGCTGATACTGCCAACTTGGAGCGGAGGGAATGACTTCCCCCCCGTTGCGGGCACAGGTGCCCCGACTACGGGATGCGGCGTGCGGGAACGAACGTTTGAGGAAGAGTCACGAACGCCGAGAGCAACGTTGTGATGACCTTTAGGAAGTGCCGGCCGGAGATGGCCGGTCGCCTAATATGGGACTGCGCAAAACAACTGTCAAGCAAAAGCTACGCACCGTCCAATAATTCGACGATGAGGCGTAACCGGCTGAAACCTGTGTAGTTGCCTGCTGAAACACTGACGGGATCGCACTCGCTCCCTCCGGTCTGGCGGCGAGGGACGGCGCGCGGCGGGATACAATAACGTGACCGGCCGGATGCGCAAGGGGCAACGTTTCGTCACCCCGCCGTAATCAGTGACTCCTGCGGTGCTGCCGGCGTCACCACCGCGCCGTCGCTGCCCCAGTACATGTTCACCTCGCTGCGCACCCCGAACTCCCCCGGCAGGTAGATCCCCGGCTCCACCGAGAAGCCGACTCCGGGCACCAGCGCCCGGTCGTCGTGCGTCTCGTAGTCGTCCAGGTGCGGGCCGGACCCGTGCAGGTCCCGGTCGATCGAGTGGCCGGTGCGATGGACGAAGTAGGCCCCGAACCCCGCCGCCTCGATGACCCCGCGCGCCGCCTGGTCGCCCTCGAACCCGCGCACTTCCCGGCCGGCGCGGATGCCCTCGGCGATGGCGCGGCACGCCGCCTCGCGCGCGGAGCGCACCGTCTCCCACACCCGGAGCACCCGTTCCGGCGGATTGCTCCCCGAGAATCCCATCCAGGTCTGGTCGGCGAAGACCGACCCCGGCCCGGGACCGGCCCAGAGGTCGAGCAGCACCACCTGGTCCCGCTGGAGCGTCGCGTCCCGCCCGGGTCCCGGCTCGTAGTGCGGGTTGGCCGCGCCGGGCCCGAACGCGACGATCGGCGGGTGGTCGAACTCGAGCCCCCGCGCATGGATGGCCTCGATGACCCGGCGCTGGAGCGCCAGCTCGGTGAGCCCGCTCCCGCCCTGGCCGACCGCCCAGCCGAGGGCGTCCCTGGCGATGGCGGCGAGCGCTTCGGCGGCGGCAAGGTGCCCCTCGAGCTCCGCCGGGGTCCAGCGGGACGCGAAGGTGGTGACCAGCGAGCCCGACGGCACGATGGTGGCCCCGAGCCGGGTGAGGAGCTGAACCACACCGTGCGGCACCCGGTCCAGGTAGGGCACCGCATCGTCCGGGGAGATCTCCATCGCCAGCGTCCGCCCCGAGACCAGCGGCCCGAGCGCCGCGTGCAGCTCCTGCCAGCGGGCATACGGCACCACCTCGCCCGGAAAGTCCGCGAACCCCTGCAGCTCGATCCGGTGGGCCACCGCGACCGGGTCCCCGTCGGCGGGGAGCAGGACGAAGAAGCGCCGCGTCGCCATCCCCTCGATGCCGAGCACCCGGGCGGCCACCGGGTTGAGCCCGTGAAAATCGAAGATCAGCCAGGCGTCGGCGCCGGCGGCCGCGAGCCCCGCCCGTAGCGCCTCGCGATCGATCGGCGCCATGCTCATTCGTATGCTCCCGCCGGCGCGGCGCGCCAGACGCATTCCGGGTCGCCCCGCCCCCGGCAGGTCTCGTGCTGCATCAGTCCCTCGAAGCCCACCAGCAGCCGGAGCAGCTCGGCGAAGGCCGCCGCGTGGAAGCCGCACGCCTCGCCGCCCGGCCACGCGACGATCGCGACGGC
Source organism: uncultured Gemmatimonadota bacterium (assembly GCA_946480845.1). The sequence continues at coordinate 5,848 of CAMLLJ010000077.1, read as the reverse complement.
GTCGGGCATCCGCGCCTCGGCGAGCCCGCCCGGGAACCGCAGTTCCGCGCCGAACGTTTCCCGCGCGGCGCCACGGGCAGCGCGAGCCGCCAGCCGGCGGCCCACCGCGCTGGGCGCGACCTTGGCGAGCGCGCTCGAGCCGACCCGCCGCGCCGCGTAGCGGGCCGCTCGCCGCCCCGCGTCGGCAAACACGAGCCCGGCGTCGGGGCGGCGCCCGACCAGCGTGAAGACCGACGCCGCCTCGTCGCGCGAGACGGTCCCGTCGCGCTCGCCCGCCGTGCGATAGCGGGCGATCTGCGCGGCGACGGTGGCGCTGAGGCCCAGCCGCTTGGTCACGATCTCCGGCGCGAGCTCGTCGAGGCCGTCTTCGACGGGCGTGTCGAGGTTGCGGATGGCTTCGAGCAGGCTGAGCGGAATGACCGCCGCGACGGCGGCCGGCGGGGCGGTGCGGGAGGAACGCGGCAGGGCGGACTCCGGACCTGAGAGGGAAGCGCGAATCTAGCGAGCGGCCCGCGGCCGGGGTAGGGCTCCCGGGACGTGCTTGTGCCGGCGCGCCGGCGCGCGTTCATTGCGCGCATGGCGCACCCATCCGCCGCCGCCGCGTCGTTCGAGCGCGAGGCCCTGCCGCACCTCGACGTGCTCTACCGCGTGGCGCTGCGCCTCGCGGGCGATCCGAGCGCCGCCGAGGACCTGGTGCAGGACACCATGCTGCGCGCCTTCCGGGGCTGGTCGGGCTTCCGGCCGGGCACCAACGCCCGCGCCTGGCTGCTCACCATCCTGCGGAACACGTTCATCAACGAGTACCGCCGCCGCCGGCGCGAGCCGGTCGCCATGGACATCGAGGCCGCCGAACCGCATGCCATCTACCGTGACGTCGCCGATGCCGATCCCGAGGGCGAGTTCTTCGCCCGGATCGTGGACACCCGCATCCTCGAGGCGGTGGACCGCCTGCCGACGCCGTTCCGCGAGGTGGTCGTGCTGAGCGACATGGAAGGCCTCGGGTACGCCGAGATCGCGGAATCGCTCGGCGTCCCCGTGGGGACGGTCAAGTCGCGGCTCTTCCGCGGGCGTCGCCAGCTCCAGCGCGAGCTGTACGACCACGCCGTCGCGATGGGATACATCCGGCCGCGGGACGCGACATGACCGAGCTCGACTGCGAGCGCGCGCTCGCCCTGCTGCAGGACTTCCTCAAGCGCGAAGCGGAGCCCGGGCTGGCCGAGGTGATCGAGCGGCACCTCGAGGCCTGCGGGGACTGCCTCACCCACGCGAAGTTCGAGCGCAACTTCCTCCTCATGCTGCAGGCGCGCGCGGCCGACGTGCGCTGCCCCGACGCACTGCGCGCGCGGATCACGGAAGCGCTCCGCCGGGCGTGAGCCCGCTCCTGGCGGCTGGCGTGTCGGCGGCCGCCGCGGCGACGGCGTGGCGGGCGCGGGCGCTGACCGCGCCGGGGGCGGCCGCCGCCACGCTGGTCGGCGGCGCGATCCTCTGGTCGGCAGGTTGGCCGGGAGCGGCGGCGCTCGCGGCCTTTTTCGTCAGCGCCACCCTGGTGTCGCGCCTCGAGCCCGCACCGGAGAGCGCCGTCCTCGACTCCAAGGTCGGCCCCCGGGACGCCCGCCAGGTCCTGGCCAACGGCGGGGCGGCAGCCGTCGCCGCACTCGCCGCGGCTGCACTCGGTGAGCGCACGCTGGCCGTCTGGGTGGCGACCGCGTCGCTGGCCGCCGCGGCCGCCGACACCTGGGCCACCGGCATCGGGAGCCGGAGCCCCACGCCGCCGCGCCAGATACTCACGGGGCGCCCGGTGCCGGCCGGCACCAGCGGCGGCATGACCGTGGCGGGGACGGCCGGCGCCCTCGCCGGAGCGGCGGTGACGGCGCTGGCCGCGGGTGCGGCCGGCGGCGGTGCGGCGCTGGTCCCGGCGGGCGTTATGATAGGAGTGGCGGGGATGGTCATCGACTCCGCCCTCGGCGCGTCGGTGCAGGGCCGCTTCGAATGCCCCGCCTGTGGCGCGCCGAGCGAGTGGCGCCGGCATCGCTGCGGGGCCACGACCGTCTGGAGCGGAGGTGTCCCATGGCTTACGAACGACGGAGTGAACGCAGCCGCGACCGGCATGGCCGCCATCGCGGGCGCGCTCGCCTGGTGGCTGGTGTCGTCCTGATCTCCTTCCTGGCGGCAGGCTGCGACGCGCCGGGCGCCGCCGCACCCGATCCCGGGCCCGGCGTCATCGGTGACGCACCGGACGGCATCATCGGCGGCGGCGCCTCCACCAGCTCGGAGACGCTGGTCGGCGAATGGCAGCGGTTCGACGTGGTGGAATTCGAGCAGGACCTGGTCACCACGACGGTCCACTGGCGGTTCGATCCGGACGGCTTCTGCCGGCGCACCATCACCACCTTTTCGGCGGTCGAGGGATTCCCCCGGACCACCGAGCGGGACTGCCAGTACGAGATCGGGCCGCTGGAGATCACCATCACCTTCAGCACCGGGGATACCGGCACCTTCCCGCTGTCCTTCCCGGGCTTCGATCCCGACCGCATACTCCTCGATGGATTCGAGTACCGGCGCGTCGCCTGACGTGCTGATCGCGGGGGCCGGCCCGGCCGGCAGCGCCACGGCGGCGTTGCTCGCCGCGGCCGGCTTCCGCGTGACCGTGGCCGACCGCGCCGCCTTTCCCCGCGACAAGCCCTGTTCCGAGTTCATGAGCCCCGAGGCGCTCCGGGTGCTCGACCGCCTCGGCGTGCTCGCCGAGCTCGAGCCGCAGGGCGCCCCGCTGGATGGGCTCGCGGTCACCGGCGCGCGAGGCGCACGGCTCGAGGGCAGCTTCGGACGGGCGGGCCACCAGCCGTTCCGCGCCACGGGCCTCTCGATCTCGCGGCTCCAGCTCGATGCGGCGCTCGCACGCCGGGCCGTGACGGCCGGCGCCACCTTGCTCGAGCGGACCGCCGTGGAGGATCTCACCTACGAGGGCGGGGCGGTCTCCGGCGCGGTGGTGCGGGACGCCTCGGGCAGCCGGCGCGTCATCCACGCGCGCCTGACCATCGGCGCGGACGGGCTCCGGTCCGTCGTGGCGCGGCGGCTGGGCGGGCGCCGCGGCGGCCGTCCGCGGCGCATCGCCTTCACGGCGCACGCCACGGGCATCGATGGGCTGGGCCGTCACGCAGAGATGTTCGTCGGCGAACGGGGCTATGCGGGCGTCAACCCGATCGGCGGGGGCGTCACCAGCGTGGCGCTCGTCGTGCCGCAGTCGGACGCGCGATCGGCGCGCGGGCGCGTGACGGCGTACTTCTGCGATGCCGTCGACCGCTTCCCCGCACTGCAGGGACGCATCCCTCCGGAGCGGCTGGTGCGCCGCGTGCTGGTGACCGGGCCATTCGCGGCGTGGTCGGGGCGCGTGACCGCTCCGGGCGCGGCCCTCGTGGGCGACGCCGCCGACTTCTTCGACCCGTTCACCGGCGAGGGCATCTGCAGCGCGCTCCGCGGCGCGGAAATGCTTGCGATGGCTGCCGCCGATGCGCTCGCGGGCGGCGAACCAGTCACCGATGCGCGGCTCGCGCCCTATCGCCGGGCCAGGCGCCGCGCCTTTGCCGGAAAGTGGGCGGTGGAGCGGCTGATCGGGTACGGCATGTGGTTCCCCCGGCTCTTCGACCGCGCGGTCGCGCGGCTGGGCCGGAGGCCCGGGATGGCGGACACGATGATCGGCGTCACCGGCGACTTCGTGCCCGCGCGCGCGGTGCTCAATCCCGCCTTCCTCGCGCGCATGGTCCTCTGATCGTGCCGGACGTCGACCAGGCGGTGTTCCGCCAGCTGCTGGGCCGCTTCGCGACCGGGGTCACCGTCCTCACCACGATCGGGCCCGATGGGGCGCCGGTCGGGATGACGGCCAACAGCCTCGCTTCGGTGTCGCTGGACCCGCCGCTGCTTTCGGTGTGCGTGGACCGCGCAGCCGGGCTCTACGTTCCGATCGGCACGGCGTCGCACTTCGCGGTCAACATCCTCGCGGAGCACCAGGAGGAGCTGTCGCGCCGGTTCGCCGCCGGCGAGGCCGCCCCTTTCGCCGGCGTGGGCTACCACCTGAACGAGCGCGGCCTCGCCCTGCTCGACGGCGCCATCGCGCACATCGAATGCGCGCGCCACGCGCTGCACCCGACCGGCGACCACGATATCGTGATCGGCCGCGTCATCGGCGGCGCCACCGGCGACGGCCGGCCGCTGGTGTACTACCGCGGCGGCTATGCCTCCCTCGGCTGAGCGCCAGCTCACCGTCAGCCCGATCGGCACCGAGCTTCTCGACGACCCCGGCTCGGACCCTCGCACCGTCGCCCGGTCACTCCGCAACATCGCGCGAGCCAACCGCTGGTTCGGCGGCGCCGCGGCCGCGCGCTGGGGCCTGGCCCGGGTGCTCGCCGGCGTGCGTCCCGGGACCGCGCTCACGCTCCTCGATCTGGGCACCGGCATCGGCGACCTCCCGCTCGCCTGCGCGCGGTGGGCCGGCCGCCGGGGCATCGCCATGACGCCGCTCGGCCTCGAGCGGAGCCGGGTGGCCGCGGCACTGGCGCGTGACGCGGGCGTGCCGACCATGGTGGCCGATGCCGGCGCGCCGCCGCTCGGCGAGCGGAGTGTGGACCTGGTCCTGCTCAGTCAGGTCGCCCATCACTTCGATCCCGACTCGATCGTGGCATTGTTGCGCACGGCGGACCGGCTGGCCCGGCTCGCCGTGGTGGTGTCCGACCTCAGGCGCTCCCGCGTCGCGCGGTCGGCGTTCGCGGGCGGGGCACTGCTCCTGGGCTTCGACTCCGCGACGCGACACGACGGCCACACGTCGATCCGGCGCGGCTTCACCGCCCCGGAGCTGGCGGCCCTCCTGGCGCGTGCGGGGATCCGGGCCCGGGTCGCCAGGCGGCCCGGCTGGCGGCTGGTCGCCGCATGGCGCACCGGCCAATGATGCGCACCGTGGATCGCACGCTGGTGCAGGCGCCGGTCGCGCGTGTCTTCGCGGCCGCGGCGGACGTCGAACGGTGGCCGGACCTGCTCGCGCACTACCGCTGGGTGCGAATGCTCGAGCGGAACGGCGACCGCGCCGTGGTGGAGATGGCGGCATGGCGGCCCTTCGGGCCGCTCCGGTATCCCACCTGGTGGGTGTCGGAGATGCGCATCGACCGCGCGGCGCCGGCGGTGCGCTACCGGCACATCCGCGGGATCACGACGGGGATGGAGGTGGAGTGGCGTTTCGCCGACCTCGGGCCCGCCGGCACCGACGTGACCATCGTGCACGAGTGGGCGGGCCCGCCGTGGCCGCTGATCCGGCGCCCTGCCTCGGAGTGGGTGATCGGGCCGGTGTTCGTGCACGGGATCGCATCGCGGACGCTGGCGGGAATCGGGGGGTGGGTGGAGAGTCAGGAGACTGGGGTCAGGGGTTAGGGGCGAGGGGTCAGGGTTGGAGGTTTGGGGTCGGGAGGCAGGTCCCTGATCCCTTGCGCGAGGGAGGGACCATGCAGGGCAATGGCCGGCGGGTGGTGGTGACGGGCATCGGGGCGATCACGCCGATCGGGACCGGCGTCGAAGGTCTCTGGCAGGGACTGCGGGAGCGGCGCTCGGCCGTGGGGCCGATCACGCGGTTCGATGCGGAGCCGTTCCGGTCGCGGATCGCGGCGGAGGTGCCGGATTTCCATGCGACGGACCACATCGAGGAGCGGCGGGTGCGGCGGCTCGACCGGTTCTCGCAGTTCGCGGTCGCGGCGACGCGGCTGGCCCTCGAGGATGCCCGGCTCGACCCGGCGCGCGAGGACCGCGACCGCCTCGGCGCCATGATGGGCACCGCCCTCGGCGGCGTCGCGCATGGCGAGGCGCAGTC
>CAMLLJ010000076.1 GCA_946480845.1 uncultured Gemmatimonadota bacterium | reverse complement strand
CGATTGGGCACGGGGGAGCGCCCGCAGGACAAGCACACCGTCCTGTGGGCGCTCCCCCGTGCCCAATCGGCCACGCGACCATCCGGTCTCGCCGCTTCCTTTTCAGGCCCGGAACTTTCCCATTAACTTGCGTGCATGACCACTGCCATCCCGACCTACTCCGACCTCACGGCTCCCGCCCGTGGGGAGTCCATCACGCTCTCCGGCGGCCGACTGCATGTGCCGGACCAGCCGATCATTCCCTTCATCGAAGGCGACGGCACCGGGCCCGACATCTGGGCCGCATCGAGGCGCGTCTTCGACGCCTCCGTCGAAAGGGCGTACGGCGGCCGGCGCTCGATCGTCTGGTTCGAGGTGCTGGCGGGCGAGAAGTCGAAGAAGCAGGTGGACAACTGGCTGCCCGAGGACACCATTTCGGCGATCAAGCACCACCTCGTCGCCATCAAGGGCCCGCTGACGACGCCTGTCGGCGGCGGGATGCGGTCGCTCAACGTCGCGCTCAGGCAGCAGCTCGATCTCTACGCCTGCGTGCGTCCGGTCCGCTGGTTCGAAGGCGTGCCCTCGCCGGTCAAGCGGCCGGGCGATGTCAACATGATCGTATTCCGCGAGAACACCGAGGACATCTACGCCGGCATCGAGTACCAGGCAGGGACGCCGGAGGCACGGCAGGTCATCGACTTCCTGCAGGGGACGATGCGGGTCCGCTCGATCCGGTTCCCGGGCTCGAGTGCCATCGGCATCAAGCCGGTCTCCGAGGAGGGCTCCAAGCGGCTTATCCGGGCGGCGCTCGAACACGCGGTGTCCCGCGGCCTCCCCAGCGTCACGCTGGTGCACAAGGGCAACATCATGAAGTACACGGAGGGCGGCTTCCGCGACTGGGGTTACGAGCTGGCGCGGAAGGAGTTCGGCGGCGTGGAGGTCGACGGCGGGCCCTGGGTCCGGCTCCCGGGCGGCTGCATCGTGAAGGACGTGATCGCCGACGCGTTCCTCCAGCAGATCCTGACGCGGCCGACCGAGTACAGCGTGATCGCAACCCCGAACCTGAACGGCGACTACATCTCCGACGCCCTGGCCGCGCAGGTGGGCGGCATCGGCATCGCCCCGGGCGCCAACATCAATTACGTCACCGGCCACGCCGTCTTCGAGGCGACCCACGGCACCGCGCCCAAGTATGCCGGCCAGGACAAGGTGAACCCGGGCTCGGTCATCCTGTCAGGCGAGATGATGCTCCGCTACATGGGCTGGGACGAGGCCGCCGACCTGATCATCAGCGCGCTCGAGCGCACCATCTCGCAGAAGCGGGTGACCTACGACTTCGAGCGCCTCATGGAGGGGGCGACGCTGCTGAAGACGAGCGAGTTCGGGGAGGCGATGGTCGAGAACATGGGGTAGCGGCGGTCATCCCGAGCGTAGCGAGGGATCTGTCTACCCGGGGTCGAACTGCTCCGAAGGCAGATCCCTCGCTTCGCTCGGGATGACCTCATGCTCACTCCCCCCTCCACCGCTCCCAGTCCCTCCGCTCCTTCTTCGACGGCTTCCCCTTCTCATAGTCGAACGTCGGCGCCGCGTGCCTGAGCTGCCAGGCGAGGCGCTCGCGGGCCTCGCGGCTCTCGGCGCTTTCCTCATATAGCAGCGCCGCCTCGGCGGCGGGCCCGCGCCGGCCCGAGAGGGCGAGCACCGTGACGTGGTGCTCGTACGGGCCCAGGCGGACGCGGATCCGGTCCCCCGCGCGGACCGGGCGGGCGCGCTTCACGTCGTCGCCGTTGACCTCCACCTTTCCGCCGGCGATCGCCTCCGCCGCGAGGGCACGGGTCTTGAAGAACCGTGCGGCCCAGAGCCACTTGTCGAGCCGGACGCGATCGTCCGCGTCCTCGGCGGGCGCATCGGGGCGGCGGTTGTCTCTCCTGTGTGACATGGGTTCATTGTAGCACTGTCTCCGCATCCCTTACCATATCGTCGTCGCCGAGGTGCCGTGCTGCTCCTGTGGTCGCTGCTGCTGGCCTGTGCCGCCTTCTTCGGGTTCACCTCGTCGCCAGGACTGCCGCCGGCTGGAGCCCCGGCCGCCGCCACGGCGCGACTGGCGGCCGATTCGACGCTCGACCAGGCGCGCGCGGCACTGGCTCGCGGCCTCTCCTGGCGGGCCAGCCTGATCCTGGCGCCGCTGCTGCGCGACTCCACGACGCGCACCCCCGAAGTCGTGATGCTCGCGGCCACCGCCGCGAGCGGCTGGGGAGGCTGGAACGAGGTGGGGAAGCTGCTCGAAGGCGAGCCCTGGCTCGACTCGGCCTTCGACGGGGCGGGCCGGGCGCTCTCGGCTCGCGCCGCGCTCGAGCGGGAGGAGAACCTCGAGGCGGCACGCCTCGCGGCGGCGGCCGTGGCGCTGGCGCCGGGCGACCGGGAGCGCGGGGAACGCCTGGTAATCCGTGCCCGCGCCCTCGACCGCCTCGACTCGCTCGCCCCGGCGGCGGCGGCCTATGCGGCTGCTGCGCGCCTGCTCCCCGAGATCGCCGACTGGCTCACCTATCGCGCCGCGATCGCCACCACCGACAGCGCCGCGCGCCGCGCCGCCTTCGCCCAGCTCCGGGCCCCGCTCGCGCGGGAGAAGATCGCCCCGGCCGAAGCGGAGGCGCTCCGGCGATCGGGGCTGCTGGAACCCGCCGCCGCTGCCTATGCGGCGCTCGGCTCCTACGGCGACGCCTACCGGATCCGCCGGGAAGCCGCGGTGACCGACACCGCCAAGGCGCGCCTCCGCCGCGAGCTGCTCGACATCCTCCGCACCCACCTGAGCACGCCGCAGGCGCGCGCCGCCGCCGAGGTGCTGGACGACCTTCCCGGTGCGCTCGACCCGGCGACCGAGCTCCTGGTCGGCCGGGCGATGACCGCGGCCGGCGGCTCGCGGGCGCGGGCGGTGCAGGCGTACCAGCGGGCGCTCACGGCCGGGCTCGGCACGACCCGGGACCGGAACGACTACGCCCGCCACCTCTTCGCGCTGGGGCGCTACGAGGACGCCGCGCGCAACTTCGGGCGGGTGTATTCGCCGCGCCCGCTCGCGGCGAGCGCCGCCTACGAGCGTGCGCGGTCGCTGGTGCGTGACGGCCAGGTCGAGGCGGCCCGCACGGCGCTCCGCGCCATCGGCGCCCGGTATCGCGGCGAGACCGAGCCCGCCGCGACCGCGCTCTACCTCCTCGGCGATCTCGCCACCGACGAGCAGCGCGACGCCGCCGCCCGCGAGGTGTTTCGCGCGATCGTCGTGCGATATCCCAAGGCGCGGCTCGCGCCGCCGGCCGGCCTCCGCGCCGCGCTGATCGCGTACGTCGCCGGCGAGCACCGGACGGCGGCGCTCGAGCTCGACAGCCTCGCCCTGCGCTATCCCGCGAGCCCCGAGGCACCGGCGGCGCAGTACTGGGCGGGGCGCGCCTGGGCCCGCGCCGGCGACAGCGCCGCCGCGGCAGGCCGCTGGAATGCGGCGCGCGAGCGCGACCGCACGGGCTACTACGGCGCCCTGGCCAGCCGGCGCCTCGGGCTCGAGCCCTGGCTGCCGGCGCCGGCGCGCGACCAGTTCATCTCCGTGCCCGACGCGGACAGCGCGCTCGCTCGCGCGGCGCTGCTCGAGCGGCTCGGCATGGGCCGCGAGGCGCGCTGGGAGGAGGAGGGCGCCGCACGCGGCGCGGAGTCGTCGGTGGACCGGATGCTGGCAGTGGCCAATGCGTTCCGCGAGCGGGACAAGGCGTCCCGCGCGATCCGTCTCGCCTCGCGCGCCCTCGCGAAGGGCGCCCCGGCCGACGCGCGCACCTATCGGCTCCTGTACCCGCTGACCCATCGCGGGCCGATCCTCACCGAGTCGGGAGCGCACGACGTGCCGCCCGACCTGGCGGCGGCGCTGATCCGGCAGGAGTCGATGTTCACGCCGTCGGCGACTTCCGGGGCCGGGGCCCGCGGCCTGATGCAGGTGATGCCGGAGGTGGGCCGCGCGGTGGCGCGCTCGCTCGGCTTCCCGGTCTGGGACCCGGTGCTCCTCTACCAGGCCGACGTGAACGTGCAGCTCGGCATGGCGCACCTGGGCGAGCTGGGCGAGCGGTATCCCGGCGCGCCCGCCAAGGTGCTCGCCGCATACAACGCGGGCGTCTCGCGCGTCGAGCGCTGGAGCGACAAGCGCGGCACCGCCGACCCGGAGATCTTCATCGAGCGGATCCCCTACGTGGAAACCCGGGGCTACGTGCGCATCATCGGCCGGAACCTCGATTTCTACCGGGCCCTCTACGACTGGACCTCCCGCCCTGCAAGCTGACTTCCCCGGGGCGGCCCCTTAGATTGGGGGCACCGATCCCTCCGCACGCCGGGAAGCCCATGGCCAGGTCCCGCGCGGCCGCCGACGCGACCGCAGTCCTCGACAGCATCAGCGAGCTGTTCATCGCGTCGGACCGCGAGTGGCGGGTCACGTACATCAACCGCCGCGCCCGGCAGTACCTGCACGTGCTGGGCATGCGTCCCTCCGCCGTGATCGGCCAGGTCCTCTGGGACGCGCTCCCTTTCCTCCAGGGCACGCCCTTCCACACGACGGCGCTCCGGGCGCTCGCCCGTGGCACCGAGCTCGAAGTCGAGGCGCAGCTCGCCCCGCTCGACCGCTGGTTCTCCTCCCGCATCGTCCCCACGCCCGACGGCAGCGTGAGCTATTCGCGCGACGTGACCGACCGGCACCTCGCCGAGGACGCGGCCCGCAGCAACGCGGAGCTGATGCGCGCCGTCGTCAACGGCACCACCGACGCCATTTTCGCGAAGGACCACGCGGGCCGCTACATCATGGCCAACGATGCGACTGCCCTCGTGATGGGACGGCGGCCCGAGGACGTCATCGGCCTGCGTGACGTGGACCTGTTTCCGGCGGACGTGGCGCGCCGGCTGATGGAGCACGACCAGGGGGTGCTGGAGGACGGCGAGCCGCGCACCTACGAGGAAACGGTGCCCGGGCCGGGCGGCCCGCGGGTATTCCAGGCGAAGAAGACGGCGTTCCTCGACGCGCGCGGCCAGCGGTCCGGCGTCCTCGGCATCGCGCGCGAGGTGACCGAGCAGCGGATCGTCGAGGAGGAGATCCGCCGGCTCAACCGGACGCTCGAGGACCGAGTCGCCGAGCTGCGCACGCTGCTGGACGTGATCCCGGTCGGCATCGGCGTGGCGACCGATGCCGAGGCGCGCGACATCCGGGCCAATCCCGCCTTCGCCGAGATGCTCGGGATCGAGCCCGGCACCAACCCGTCGCTGACGGGCCCCGCGGCGCCGCTCATGCGCTACCGGGTGCTGCACGACGGGCGGGAGCTGCAGCCGGAGGAGCTCCCGATCCAGCGCGCGGCGCGGGGCAGCCGCATTTCCGGCGAGGAGATCGACATCGTGCGGCCCGACGGCAGCCGGAGCGTGCTGCTCTGCCACGCGTCGCCGCTCTTCGACGACCGGGGCGAGCCCCGCGGCGCCGTGGCGGCCTTTCTCGACGTGACCCGCCGGCTGCGCGAGGAGCGGGCGCAGCGGGTGCTGAGCGACGCGAGCGCCCTGCTCAACTCGAGCCTCGATCTCGAGGCCACGCTCTCCGCGATCGCGCACATGGCGGTGCCGCGCTTCGCCGACGCCTGCTTCGTGGACCTCTTCCAGGAGGGCGAGCTGGAGCGCGTCGAGATCGCCTGCGAGGATCCGGACCGCCGCGCGCTGCTGCTCCGCATCGCGCGGCCGCACTCGCCGGCGCTCCCGGGCGAGGACCACTCCATTGCCCGTGCCGTGCGCACCGGGCAGCCGGTGCTCGCGCGGGAGGTGACCGGGGAATCGCGCCGCAAGGCCGCCCGGAGCCCCGAGCACCTCGAGTTCCTCGAGGCGGTGGCCGCCGACTCCCTCATCTCGGCGCCGATGGTGGCGCTGGGCGAGGTGCTGGGCGCGCTCACCTTCTGCTTCATCGGCTCCGGGCGCCGCTACGATGAGGCCGACGTCGCCGTCGCCCGCGAGCTGGCCGACCGGGCGGCGATGGCGGTCGTCAACGCGCGGCTCTACCGCGCGGCGCGCTCCGAGCTGGCGCGCCGCGCCCGCGCCGAGGCCGACGTCGCCCGGTGGGGGCACATCTTCCGCCATGCCGGGTGGGGTGTCGCGATCACCAGCATCGACGGCACCAGCTTCGAGGCCGTCAACCCGGCATTCGCGCGGATGCACGGGCACGACGATCCCGACGCGCTGGTGGGCCGCCCGCTCGACCTGGTGACCGCGCCCGACTCGCGCCATCTCATCACCCGGAACGCGCTCGCGGCCCGGGAGCGGGGCCGCGTCGTCTTCGAGACCCGGCACGTCACGGCGGACGGCGTGACCTTCCCGGTGCTGGTGGACCTGACTGCCGTGCGCAGCGACGACGGGACGCTCCTCTGCCTCGCCGCCAACGTCCAGGACCTGACCGAGCGCGAGCGCGGCGAGGCCCAGGTGAGGCAGGCGCAGAAGATGGAGGCGCTGGGGCGGCTCGCGGGCGGGGTCGCCCACGACTTCAACAACGTGCTGATGATCATCATCGGGTTCGCCGACTTCCTCTGCGCCTCGATGGAGCCGGCCGACCCGCGCCGGGTGGACGCCGAAGAGATAAGGAAGGCGGCGGAGCGCGCGGCGGCGCTGACCCGCCAGCTCCTCGCCTTCGGACGGCCACGGCTGAGCCAGCGCCAGGCGGTGGACGTGAACGCGGTGGTGCGCGACATGGAGCTGATGCTCCGCTCGATGCTGGGCGAGCACATCCGGCTGGAGACCGCGCTTCAGCCGGGCCGCGTGGGCATGGACTCGGACCGCGGGGAGGTGGAGCAGGTCCTCATGAACCTCGCCCTCAACGCGCGGGACGCGATGCCCGACGGCGGGCGGATCACCATCGCCACCCGCACCGTCGCGTTCGAGCGTGACGAGGGGTACCGCGCCACGGGCATCGACCTGCCCCCGGGGGAGTACGTGATGCTCTCGGTGGCCGACACCGGCCACGGAATGGACCCCGGCACCCGGGCACGCATCTTCGAGCCGTTCTTCTCCACGCGCCGCTCGGCCCAGAACAGCGGCCTCGGGCTCGCCGTGGTGTACGGCATCGTCACCCAGAACGGCGGGCACATCTGGGTCGAGAGCGAGCCGGGCCAGGGGACGACGTTCTCCCTCTGCTTCCCCCTGGGCGGGGCCGATGCGCGGGACGTGATATCGGGGGAGATGCTCGCCGTGCGCGGCGGAACCGAGACGCTGCTGGTCGTCGAGGACGAGGACACCGTGCGGGCCCTCACGCTCCGGGTCCTGGCCGATGCCGGCTACGCCGTAGTCGCGGCGCGGCACGGCGAGGAGGCACTGGAGCTGATCCGCCAGATGCCCATCGACCTGGTCATCTCCGACGTCGTCATGCCGGGCATGGGCGGCGCGGAGCTGGCGGAGCGCCTCGCCACCGAGCGGCCCGGGCTGCCGCTGGTCTTCATGTCCGGCTACACCGGCGACGACGTGGCCCGCCAGGGGCTCGGCAGCGCGGAGGAGCGCTTCCTCCAGAAACCGTTCGCCGCGGAAAGCCTGCTGCACAAGGTGCGCGAGCTGCTCGATGCCGCGCTGTCACCCACCCAGACGGAGAAACGATGAGACGCCTGCTGTTCGCCGCGGCCCTTGCCGCGGGCATCGCGGCCTGCGAGCCCGAGTATCACGAGACTGCGGAGACCGCGGAGACCGCGGCCGAGGGGGCCGGGCATCCCGAAGTCGTGGGCGGCGCGGATCCGACCGCCATTTCCGGCAGCGAGCCCGGCGACAGCGGGACCATCCACCATCCCGCGGCCGACGGGAACAGCGGCCGTCCCCCCGACGGGCGGCCACGCTAGGAGTCGGTCATCGGTCACATCCTCCCCGCGCGGAGTTCCCGATAGTGGAGGCACGCGCACAAGGGAGCGATCCGGATGAGAAATGCATTCACTGTCGCCGCCTGCATCGGGCTGCTCGCTGCGTGCGGCCCCGAGGGGGCGGCGGACCGGCAGACCGGGGCCGTTGGCACGGCGGCCGACTCCGCCATGGCAGATTCGGCCGCGGGCGATTCCGCTCCAGGCGTGACGGATTCGACCGGTCCCGGCACGACGGGCACCGGGACCACGGGCGCCCAGGCCGGCGGGAGCGGCACCCCTCCGGCCGACGAGGAAGCGCCGGCCGCGGGCCGGCCGGAACGGGACTAGGAGGCGTCGCATGGACAGCAAGGCGAAGCTGCTCGGGCATCCCATCCACCAGATGCTCATCGTCTTTCCGCTGGGACTGCTGGCCACGGCGGCGGGGTTCGACCTGTTCGCGCTCTTCCGGCCGGACGGTCCCTGGAGCCTGATCGCGTACCATCTCATCGCGATCGGCGTGGTGTCCGGCCTCGTGGCCGCGGTGTTCGGCCTGGTGGACTATCTCGCCATCCCGCGCGGCACGCGCGCCCGGTACATCGGCACGCTGCACGGCATCGGCAACGTGGTCGTGGTGGCGCTCTTCGCGGCGAGCTGGCTGCTGCGCCGCCCGGCGCCCTCCGATCCCGCCGCCGAAGCGCTCATCTTCTCCTTTCTTGGCGTGGTCCTCGCGGCCGGGACCGGGTGGCTGGGCGGCGAGCTGGTGAACCGGCTGGGCGTCGGAGTGGATGACGGGGCCCACCTCAACTCGCCCAGCTCGCTCTCGGGCCGCGCCGCCGGGGAGAGCCGGACCATCCGGACATTTTCCGGTGCCGAGCGCCGCCGCGAAGCGCGGGCATTCGCCGGCGCCGAGCGGAGAATGACCTAGCGGAATCACGTGCCGCGGGCACGCACCCGCTGATATATTCCCCGCGTGCCCGCATCCCCCCGGACAGGCCGGACCTCGTTTCCAGACCAGCGCACCCTGCTCACGTGGCTCTTCGGCGGGCGCCTGCTCGTCGCGCTGGTCACGCTGATCGCCGGCGCGCTGGTCTGGACCACCGCGCCCCAGGCCTCGTTCCTCGCGAGCGTGGCGGTGATCGTCGCCCTGGTAATCACCGCGTACGGCGCCTCGATGATGCGCGACGCGAGCTGGGAGCCGGGGCCGGTCTTCCTCACGGCGCAGTTCGTCGTCGATCTCGCCCTGATCACGCTGCTGGCCCGGTTCTTCGGGCCGACCGGCGGCGTGGCGCCCGCGCTCTACGTGCTGCTCATCGCCGCCTATGCCGTGGTGGTGCCGATCGCCTTCGGCATCGCGATGGCGCTCGCCGGCTCGGCGGTGTTCGCGATCGACGTGATCCGCCAGTCGGGCTCCGACACGGCGCTCTGGGCGCAGGTCGTCGTCTTCAACCTCGTCTTCGCCGTGGTGGCGTCGCTCGGCCACCGGCTCCGCAAGGCCGGGCTCGAGGCACACACGCTCGAGTACGAGCTGGAGCGGGTCCGCCTGGAGGCGGACGTCATCCTGCGGAACATCCGCTCCGGCGTGCTCACCGTGGACCCGGGCGGCCGGCTGGCCTTCATCAATCCCACGGCGCAGCAGCTCCTGCACCTCGACGGGGTGATGGGCGAGCCGGTCCTCGACTCGGTGAAGCACCGCTCGTCGGAGCTCTGGGCGGCGCTGGTGGCCGGGATCCGTCACGGCCGCAAGGTCAGCCGGGGCGAGGGGCTGGTGCTCCACGAGGAAGGCCGGCAGTTCCCAATCGGGCTCAGCACGACCACTTTTCAGCAGCGCCCGGAGGCGGCCTCCTCCGTCACGGCGATCTTCACCGACATCTCAGACTCCAAGCAGCTCCAGGAGCTGCAGCTCCGGGCCGAGCGGCTCGAGGCGGTGGCGGCGCTGAGCGCGTCACTCGCGCATGAGATCCGCAACCCGCTCGCCTCGATCCGGAGCTCCGTTGAGCAGCTGGCCCGGAGCCGCTACGCCGGCGAGGACGAGCGCACCCTGGCGGCGCTGATCGTCCGGGAGAGCGACCGGCTGAGCCGGCTGCTGAGCGAGTTTCTCGACTTTTCGCGCGTCCGGGCCACCCGGGCCGAGCCGGTGGACCTCGCGGCCGTGACCGCGGCCGCGGTCGCCGTAGTGCAGGCGCACCCCGACTGCCGGCCGACGGCGGAGCTGGTGGTCGAGGGCGAGCGTACCATGGTCGAGGGAGACGAGGACCTGCTGCACCGGACGCTCCTCAACCTCACGCTCAACGCGGTCCAGGCCGCGGGGGAGCGGCCGGTGCGGGTGGTGATCTCGGTGCAGCCGGTGCGGCCGGCGGACCTTCCCGGAGGGCTCCGCATCGAGCACCCGGTGCGCCTCCGGATCCGCGACAACGGCCCCGGCGTGCCCGAGGAGATCCGCGAGCGGATGTTCGAGCCGTTCGTCAGCCGGCGGCCGGGCGGGAGCGGGCTCGGGCTCGCCATCGTGCAGCGCGCCGTGGCCGCGCACCGCGGTGCCGTCTTCGTCGACTCGGTCATCGGTACCGGCACCACCTTCACCATCTACCTGCCCGCCACCTGGTCGGCGGAGGACGTCGCATGAGTCAGAAGCCAAGCCTGCTGGTCGTCGATGACGAGTCGGGGATCCTGGATACCCTGCGCATCCTCCTCCGCAACGAGGGATTCGAGGTCACGACGGCCCAGGGGGGGAAGGCGGGGCTCGAGCAGATCCGGTCCGGCACCCACGAGATCATCCTCTCCGACGTCCGGATGCCGGGCGTCGGCGGCCTCGACATCCTGGCCGCCGCCAAGGAGCAGGACCCGATGACGCCG
Source organism: uncultured Gemmatimonadota bacterium (assembly GCA_946480845.1). The sequence continues at coordinate 1,083 of CAMLLJ010000076.1, read as the reverse complement.
GTGATCCTGATGACCGCGCAGGCGGACCTCCGGAGCGCCATCGACGCCCTCAACCTGGGCGCCTACTACTACATCCAGAAGCCCTTCTCCAACGACGACCTGCTCGCCATCGTGCGCCGCGCCTCGGAGTACCGCGCGGTCCGGGTCGAGAACAAGCAGCTCAAGCAGGAGATCCGCCGCCGGGACCGGGGCAACAACGTCGAGCGCCCGATCGGCAAGTCGAAGCGCTTCACCGAGCTGCTCAAGCTCGCCGAGCACGTGGCGCCGACCGACTCGACGGTGCTGATCCAGGGGGAGAGCGGGACCGGCAAGGAGGTGGTCGCGCGCTACCTGCACAATCTCTCTTCGCGGGCCGAGGGCCCGTTCATGTCGATCAACTGCGGCGCGCTGCCGGAGAACCTGCTGGAGAGCGAGCTGTTCGGGCACGTGAAGGGGAGCTTCACCGGCGCCGTGCGCGACAAGCAGGGCCTCTTCGCCGCGGCGCGGGGCGGGACGTTCTTCCTGGACGAAGTGGGCGAGATGCCGCCTTCGCTGCAGGTGAAGCTGCTCCGCGTGCTCCAGGAGCGCGAGGTGATCCCGGTGGGCGCCACCGAGTCGATCCCGGTGGACGTCCGCATCATCGCCGCCACCAACCGCGACCTCGAGGAGGAGATCCGCCGGGGCAACTTCCGCTCCGACCTCTTCTACCGGCTCAACGTCATCGCGCTCGACCTCCCGCCGCTCCGCGACCGCCGCGACGACCTCCTGCTCCTGATCGAGGCCCTCCTCAACCGCCTCTCCGCCGAGAGCGACAGCGCGCCCAAGGCGCTGAGCTCGGACGCGCTGGACGCCGTCATGGTTTACGACTGGCCGGGCAACGTGCGCGAGCTGGAGAACGCCCTCGAGCACGCCGTGGTGCTCACCCGCGGGAACGTGATCGATGCCGCGGCCTTGCCCATCCGGATCACCACCCGCCGGAAGGAGCCGCTGGTGGCCGACCGCTCCTACATCAACCCTGCGCTCGACGTGATCGAGCGGGCCTACATCATGTGGGTGCTGCAGGCCGAGGGAGGGAACAAGACCCGGGCGGCGGAGGTGCTGGGG
>CAMLLJ010000075.1 GCA_946480845.1 uncultured Gemmatimonadota bacterium | reverse complement strand
TAGAGCACCGGTCTCCAAAACCGGGGGTTGCAGGTTCGAGTCCTGCCGGGCCTGTTGGGAGGAGTCGAAGGGCAGGAGCAGTCACACGGCGCTATCGTCTAGGGGACTAGGACGGGGCCCTCTCAAGGCCCAAACACGGGTTCGAATCCCGTTAGCGCTATGCCAGAGCAACCTCGGGGAGAGCCCGGCCCCATCGTCTATCGGTCAGGACGCGACCCTTTCAAGGTCGAGAGACGGGTTCGATTCCCGTTGGGGCTATGGTACCGGAGTGCGCGCCGCTAGCTCAATTGGCAGAGCAAGTGACTCTTAATCACTAGGTTGTAGGTTCGATTCCTACGCGGCGCATCGATCGGCATCGAAGGGGGCTGCTCACTCGAGCAGCCTTTTTTCGTTTCCAGGCATCTAGGGGATATGCTACGAACCGGTTCGTATTGACAATACGAAGGTCTTCGTATAAGGTGGGTCCATGACCGACACCCCCCAGCCTACCCCCGCTGAGCTCGAGCTGCTGCGCGTCCTATGGCAGCGCGGGCCCAGCACCGTCCGTGAGGTGCATGCCGACCTCGAGCGCGACGTCGGCTACACCACCGTGCTCAAGCTCCTGCAGATCATGACCGAGAAGGGCCTGGTCACCCGCGATGCCGCCGCGCGGAGCCACGTCTACACTGCCGCCGTGAGCGAGGACGCCACGCAGCAGCGGCTCGTCGCCGACCTCCTCGACCGCGCGTTCGGCGGGTCCCGCCTCGACCTCGTCATGCAGGCGCTGTCGGCGGCCCCGACCACCAGGGCGGAGCTCCGGCAGATCCGGGCGCTCCTCGACTCGCTGCCCGGAGGATCCCGATGACATCGCTCGTCGCCGCCGTCGGCTGGGCGCTGCTGCACTTCGTGTGGCAGGGCGCGATCGTGGCCGCCGTATTTGCCGTCGCCGTACGCTGGTTGCGGACGCCGGACGCGCGGTATGCGCTGGGCGTCGTGGCCATGCTCGTGATGCTGGCGCTGCCGGTCGCCACAGCGATGCAGTTCGCGACGGTCTCGAGCCACTCGAGCACAGAGCCCGCGATCGCATCCGCAGCTGGAGGTGAGACTGCTGTGGTCCCGGTCGCAGCACCGGCCTCGCCGGCCCCGGAGCTGCAGGCCGTCGCATCACCGGCTGCCGCTCCTGCCGCTGCTCCCGCTGCCGTGCCGGGTGAACGGTTTACGCGGCTGGCCCCGCTGAACCTCGCTTCGTTCGCGCGCTTTCTTCCGATCCTCGTCGCCTGCTGGCTCGCCGGCGTCTTCATCCTGTCGCTCCGGCTCTTCGATGCCTGGCTTGAGGCGCATCGGCTCGCCCGCCAGGGCACCCGGCCGGCCGGCGGCGCGCACCAGGCGATGCTGCGCGGCCTGGTGCAGCGGCTCGGCATCCGGCGGCCCGTCACCATCGTCGAGTCCACGCGCCTGGCCGTGCCTGGCGTGGTCGGATGGCTGCGGCCGGTCGTGCTGCTGCCGGCGGTGGCACTCACCGGGCTCACCGCGCAGCAGGTGGAGGCGATCATCGCGCACGAGCTGGCGCATGTGATGCGCCACGATTTCGTCGCCAACCTCGTGCAGTCGGCGATCGAGACCCTGTTCTTCTACCATCCCGCGGTGTGGTTCGTGTCCCGCCGGGTGCGCGAGGCGCGCGAGCAGTGCTGCGACGACGTCGCCATGCGCGTCTGCGGCAACCCGGAGGACTACGCGCGTGCCCTGCTCCGGCTCGCGGAGCGGCGGGCCGGCGTGCCTGCGCTGGTCGCGGCGGCCACGGGTGGCCCGCTGCTGGAGCGCATCCGCCGGCTGGTCGCCCCCGGCACCGGACCTGCCGATGCCTTCCCGCGCTGGATCGTCGGCAGCTCGGTCCTGGTCGCGGCGGCACTCCTCGCCAGCGCCGGACGGGACCTCGAGGCCAATGAGGCGGCCCGGACGCCTGCGGTCCAGGCCGCGGACGTCGGCGCCGACACGGTGTTGCACGCACCGCCGGGCCCCCTCGCCTCGCGCTGGCAGTGGGCGCGCGATGAAGCGCGCCGCCGCGGGGACCGCGCCTACTGGGTCGGCTATCTGATCGAGCCCCTGGCCGCGGCGGAGAACCGCTCGATCTACATCGGGCGCCTCGAGCGGGAGGGAATGCGGGGGCCGGGCATCAACCTGCGGGGCCGCATCGTGAGCTTCGGCGACTTCGAGGGCTTCTACGTGCCCGGCGTCAGGCTCGCGACGCTGGTGGGCGGCGGCATGCCCGATGACGTTGCCGTGCTCTTCCTCTACACGGTGGGCCAGGGCGGCCGCCCGGTCCTCGCACGCGTGCACGCCTCGAGTCTCGCGCTGCCCGTGGACCTCGAGGACCGTCCGGTGATGTGGCTGGGGCAGGGCAGCGACGCCGAGAGCGTGCCGCTGGTGCGCGGGCTCTACGACGACGCACCCGGCGCGGAGCTCCGCGAGGACCTGGTTGCCATCCTCGGCGTGCATTCGACGAGCGCGCTCGTGGTGCCGCATCTCGTGGGCTGGGTGGACGGCCGCGAGCCGGACGACGTGCGGGTCCAGGCCATCGAGTGGCTGGGCCGCCATCCGGTTCCCGCAGCGCTGCACACGCTCGCGCGCGCCGCGCGCCGGGACCGGTCGGGCGACGTCCGCCGCGAAGCGGCCGAGTCGGTGGGCGAGATGGACCTGCCCGCGGCCAGCGACACGCTGATCGCCCTGTCACGCTCGCTCGAGGATGCCGATGCCCGGCGCGAGGCCGTCGAGGGCCTGGGCGAGCGCGGCGACGACCGGTCGGTGGACGCGCTCGCCGGAATCGTGCGCGCGGATCGCGATCCCGACATCCAGCGCGAGGGCGCCGAGTCGCTCGGTGAGAGCGGCAATCCCCGCAGCTTCCCGCTGCTGGTCGAGTTCGCGCGGAGCCATCCGAGTGCGGACGTGCGCCGGGAGGCGGTCGAGACGATCGGCGAGAGTGCCGCACCCGCGGAGGCGGTCCCGGTGCTCGCCGCCATCGCCCGCAGCGACCCGGACACCGACATCCAGCGGGAGGCGATCGAGACGCTGGGCGAGCTGCACGACCCCGGTGCGCTGGCGATCGTCGAGGAGCTGGCGAAATCGCACCCGAGCGTGGACGCGCGGCGCGAGGCGATCGAGACGATGGGCGAAGCCTCGCAGAGCGACGCGACGGTGGCGAAGCTCGAGGCGCTGATCGCCGAGGAACGCGATGCCGACGTCGTGGACGAGGCGATCGAGACGATCGCGGAGACGGGACACCCCCGCGCCTGGGCCGTCATTGCCCGTGCCGCCAGGAACCACGGGAACCCTGACGTGCGCCGCCGGGCCATCGAGACGCTGGGTGAGATGGGCCCGGCCGACCAGTTCGTGGCGCTCGCGCGCGAGCTGCTGGACTCGGGCCCGCCGGAAGAGGTCTGGCGCCAGGTGATAGAGTCGCTTGGCGAGGTCGAGGGCGAGGCGGCGTTCACCCTGCTGGTCACCACGGCGCGCTCGCACACCGATCCCGGGATCCGCAGGCATGCGTTTGAGGCCCTCGCCGAGAGCGACGATCCGCGGGCGCGCAAGCTGTTCGAGGACGCGCTGGCGAGGTAGCCGGCCGTCCCCTCGGCCGGTCGCGGGGCCGATTCAACAGCCGGGCGTTGAACCCGATCCACGACCTCAGCCCGGCCGCCCGCACCGGAATCGCGGCAAATAACTCAAGTCCATTATTGGCAGTGCCTTAGGGGGCCACTGTCGAATTTCTTGGCGTCAAGAAATAAGGCCTGAAGCTTGCATGCCGTTGGGTCGCTTCCCCTTTGTCAGTCCCGGCAGTTGATCGACCGCAAGCAGGTCATGGCCTCGGGCATCCCCGGGGGCGCGGGCCGCTGCGCGTTCGGTCGGCTGACCAACCCACCAGTGAGGAGCCCCAGCATGCAGCGCAATCGTTCGCTCGCGGCGCTCGCCGTGGTCGCACTCATCGCCGGCTGCAGTGACTCGGCGCTGACGGGGCCGACCGGCGACGGCGCCCCGTCCTTTGGCGTCGGGAACCAGCCGCAGGTCCTGTCGGTGCCGACCCCGGCCGAAGTCATCGTTCCCGGGACCCCGGCCGGCGCGTTCACCAACACCATCGTGGCCGACAACAGCATCCGCACCACCACCGAGTTCTGGGACAACAACTCGGCCGACGATCCGGTGCCTTCGCGCGGCTGCAACATCGGCTTCTTTGCATCGGGCTCGATCCTGAGCACCTGCCGGAACGAGACGGCGGGATCCTTCGCAAACCGGGGCGGCTTTACCTCGTACTTCGGGGACGGAGCGGAGGGCGAGGATGCGACGGCCTTCATGTTCGACGGCGACTTCGAGTACAACGTCACGCTCGTCGGCGCGTACCACGGCCTCGCCAGCGAGGTGGGCTGGTTCACCCGGATCGGCGGCGCCTACCAGTTCCACCCGGTCGCGGCCTGGAGCAGCAGCACCATCAATTCGTCGCTGACCATCAACACCGGCGGCGACGACTGGGGCTTCTACATCAGGAACACCTTCAACACCCAGACCAGCGGGTGCCTTTCGCCCGAGTACGATTGCTCCGACGCGGACGGCGGCTTCGCCGGTGTGCCCTTCCAGCAGTTCGCGCTCATGATCAACGCCGACGGAACGCGCTACCTGGTCGGCACCGAGGACAACCAGCTCAGCCTCAGCCCGGGCGCATTTCCGCTCGACTCCGACTACAACGACTACATCTTCGCCGTCGAGCCAGTCGCGGAAGAGCTCCTGAACGGCCGTATGACGGGCGGCGGCGGCACGGTGACGGCCACCAGCGGGGTCACGGTGACCTACGGCTTCACGCTGCACTGCGACATCACCCTGTCGAACAACCTCGAGCTCAACTGGGCCGGGGGCAACAAGTGGCACCTCGACAAGCCGATCACCTTCGCGAACTGCCAGGACGACCCGGCCATCGAGCCCCATCCGCCGGTGGCGCCGTTCGACACGTTCCATGGCGAAGGCATCGGCCGCCTGAACGGCGTCGACGGGTCGCGCATCGAGTTCACCCTGGTGGACGACGGTGAGGGGAAGAACTCGGGCGACAAGGCCCGCTTCACCATCTACGAGCCGGGCAGCGACGCCGTGGCGCTCACGGTTCTGCTGCAGCTCACCAGCAACGGCAACATCCAGGCGCATTACGACCAGCCCCACGGGCAGAAGCCGTAACCTGCCGCAGCGCATGCACACGGCCCCCAGCCGATCGGCTGGGGGCCGTGTCATTTTCAAGGGGGCCAACGGGCTCAGGTGCGCGGGTTGTTCCTGTGGCTCCGCACCGTCTCCTTCGCCGCCTCCTTCGTTTCCTGCGCCACGTTCCCGGCGGCCTCCTTCACGCTGTCCACGACGCCGCGCGCGGTCTGCTTGAGGTCGTCCCCGCGCTCCGACGCTTCCGCCTTCACCGCCTCCTTCGCCGTTTCCTTGACGCTCCGGACCGTCTCCTTCGTGGTGTCCACCAGCCGGTCGCGCGTGGCGCCCATCAGCTCGTTCTCCCGGCGTGACGCCGGGAAGAGCAGCCCGAGTGCGAGGCCCACGACCGCCGCGCCGGCGGCGATGGCCAGCGGGTTCTCCTCGAGGTTGCGCTCGACGCTGCCCTTGGCGCGAATGCGCATGTCCCGCGCCCGCTCCTTCGCCTCGCCGCCCAGCTCGCCGGCCCGGCGGGCGATCTCGCCCGTCTTCTCCTTCACCGTGCTCGCCGCGTCACTCACCGAATCCGCCACGCCGGCCGCCGCGTGCCCGACCGTCCCGGTGACCCTGTCCACCTTGCTGCGGAGGCCGCTGGTGGACCGGTCGGAGATGCGCCGCTCCGGTCCGCTGTAGCCGTTGGTGTAGCGGCGCCGGTCGCGCGGGCCGCTGTGGTCGCCGCGCTTCATCATCATCCAGGTGACGCCGGCGCCCACGAGACCGATGGGAACGGCATTGTCGCGCACGACGTGGCCGACCCGGCTGCCGGTGTAGCGGACCTTCTCCTTCGCGCGCTCCTTGATCCGGGACGGGCTCAGCCGCTCGCCGAGGGCGTCGATGTTCTGGCTCATGCGGTCGCGCGTCTCCTCGATCTCGCGCTCGATCTGCTCGGGGCTCCGCTCACCCGCCCGCATCGCGCGGTCCTCCGCGCGCGTGTCGGCCGGTGCGTACCCGAGCTCGGGGGTGTGCCGCTGGAACTCGGTCATGTGCGCTGCTCCTTTACCCATTGGACATCGTCCTTGAGAGTTTCCACGGTACGCGTCGGCACCAGGTCGTTCCGCTTGAGGTCGCTCAGGCCCTTCTGCAGCATGCTGTAGCCCGCGACGGCGAGCGCCCCGCCCACCAGCAGTGCCGCGAGCCAGGGCGCGACCCCAAGCGCCACCAGGCCGAGGATCAGCGCGGCGCCCAGCGCGAGCGCGCCGACACCGGCCACGGCGGCGCCGGCTCCCAGCGAGGCGAGGTCGCCCTTGAGGGTGGAGACCTTCTCGCCCATCTCGACCTTGGCGAGCCTGACCTCCTGGCGGAACAGCGTGCCCACGTCGTGGGTGAGCTGGCCGAACAGCTCGCCGATCGACGCGTCGTTGTTCCTAAGCTGTGGCATCGAAGCCTCCACTCGCGTAGTCGTTGCCGAAGTCCCGGTCGCGGTCGAAGTCCGGCTCGCGCCGCTCCGAGCTGCGCAGGAACCGCGCGCCGATGAGGCCGAGCGCCAGCGCGCCGCCGATCACCAGCATCGGCTGCCGGCGGGCCAGGTCCTCGAAGTCCCGGCGGATGCTGCGGAGGTCGGCGTCGCGGAGGTAGCTCGCCGCGCGCTCCGCCTGCTCGGCCAGAGACTCGGTGATGCCGGCGATCTGGTCGTGGCCCGACCCGCGCAGCTGGGTGGACGAGGTCCGGACGGCGTCCGCGACACTCGACACCTGCCCGGCCACCTCGGTCTTGCGCTCGGCGAAGGCGTTGCCGGCCTTCTCCCGCGCCTGCCGGGCGGCGTTCCGCGCCTGCTCGCCGATCTTCTCCCGGACCCCGGTCCGCCCTTCGCCCCCCGCCTCGCCGTCGCGGGCGACCGGCAGTCCGATGCCCCGGTCCTGCCCGGTCCCGCTGTTGAAATCATCGTATGGCGTCGTCATCTATCGCTCCATGCTGAGTGCGCTGGTGATGCGGATTCCTGATGCTGCCATGTATCGTCACTCGTACCAGCGGATTCCGTAACTTGGGTCACATGCGTACGCGGCCGGCGGGCCCCAGTGGCGGCGCGATTGGTTCCATTCCACATTGCGTCATGCGCCTTCTTTCGGTCCAGGGGGCCGTGCTCGCGATGGCCCTGGGCCTCGCGCCTCCGCTCTCGTCGCAGTCGGACGCGCCCCATGTTCCCGCCGTCGCCCCGGGCCTCCTGGCGCTGGTCCCGCCGCTGCCGCCGCCCGGGAGCTTCATCGCCGACGTGCCCGGCGTGGTGTCCGCCGAGGTGAGGGGCCGGTTGAACGCGCGCATCCGGGCGCTGCAGGATTCCGGGTTCGGCGACGTCGGCATGGCGATCCTCCCCTCGGTGGGCGGCTACACCCCGGCCGAGGTCGGCGTGGCGATCTACCGGACCTGGCGCATCGGCCGCATCGACTCGCTCGGATCGGCACGGCGGAACCTCGGCGTGCTCCTGCTCCTGGTCCCCAAGGAGCTCGCGCCCGACGGCCGGGGCCACTGCTGGATCACCACCGGGCGCGGCGCGGAAGGCGTGGTGACCGACGCGGCGAGCGCGGCGATCTGCCGCGATCGCGTCGTGCCGCGCATGCGGGAGCGGGACCACGGCGGCGCGCTGCTCGCGGGGCTCGACGGCATCATCGGGCGCCTGCACCGGGATGCCGCGCTCGCGCCGGGCGCGGCGCCCGGCCCGGGCCCGGCCGACGTGCCCCGCGGACCGTTCCGCTGGTGGTTCATCCCGCTCGGATTCGCCGCCACGGGCCTCGCGGCGGCGGTCGCCCTCCGCTGGCGGCGCGTGCGGCCCCGCCGCTGCCCCGAGTGCGGGGAGCGCATGCACCGCCTTCCGGAGCGGGAAGACGATGCCGCCCTGGCGGCCGGGCAGCAGGTGGAGGAGCGCCTGGGCAGCGTGGACTACGACGTATGGCGCTGCCCGTCCGGGCACGAGACGGTGCTGCCGTACCGTTCCTGGACCAGCGCATGGGGCGAGTGCGCCGCGTGCGGGCGCCGCACGGCCCGCACCCGGCGCACCGTGGTGCGCGAGCCGACCTACTCGCGCGCCGGCCGCGCCCGCGATGAGCGCAGGTGCGAGTCCTGCGGCCACCGGTCCGTCGAGACGGTCACGCTGGCCCGGCTGGTCGCGGCCGCGTCCAGCTCATCCGGCTCCGGGGGCAGCTTCGGCGGCGGTGGCGGCGGCGGGGGCGGGGGATTCGGCGGGTCGGGCTCGACGGGTGGGGGAGGCGGAGGATCCAGCTACTGATGCATCACTGCCGGCTCCCGCCGGCCTTACACCTGGAGGCGCGATGATTGTCCGCATGCTGGCCGCCGCGTCGGCGGCGGTCCTGCTCGTCCTGGGTCCCCGCGCGATCGCGGCGCAGGAGCCGTCCGGCCCACGCGCCGCGAGCGAGATCGTCACCAGCGGCGAAGGCGAGGCCGCCCTCTCGCCCGACCGCGCCATCGTCCGCATCGGCGTCCAGACCAGCGCGCGCACCGCGGCGGAGGCGTCCTCGCGCAACGCCGCGCGCGTCCAGGCGGTGATCGACACGCTGCGCAAGCTTGGCTACCGCGTGGATTCGCTGCGCACCGTGGGCTTCGGCGTGTCGCCGAACTACGACTTCGAGGCAGGAAGGCGGCTGGTGGACTACCAGGCGACCGCGACGCTGGCGCTCACCGTCACCCGGCTCGACCGCCTGGGCGTGACGCTCGACGGCGTGCTCGCCGCGGGAGCCACCGATGTCTCCAACATCACCTTCGAATCCAACCGGGAGAACGAGGGCCGCGCCATGGCGCTGAAACGTGCGCTCGAAGTCGCCCGCGCGGACGCGACTGCCCTCGCGGCCGCCGCAGGAGGGCGGCTCGGACGGCTGCTCGAGGTGAACACCCTGTCACCGGTCCGGCCGATGCCGGCGATGGCGATGGAGATGCGCGCCTCCAATGCGGTGCTGCCGCCGCAGGACGTGGTGGTGCATGTCACGCTGCAGGCGCGCTGGGAGTTCGTGCCCGGCACATGAGCGGCACCGGCGCCCGGGCCATCCTGCTGGTGGACGACGAGGAGACGATCCGCAGCACGGCGGGGCGCGTGCTCAAGCGGGGCGGCCTCGCCGTGTTCACGGCGGCCAGCGCCGAGGAGGCCGGGGAGATCTGGGCCCGCGAGTCGGGCGCCATCGGCGTCCTGGTGACGGACGTCGAGCTGGGGGGCGTCGACGGCGTGACGCTGGCCGCCCGCTGCCTCGAGGACCGTCCCGGCCTTCCGGTCGTCCTCACCTCGGGCTACGCCCCCGACGAGCTGCGCGCCAGGCGCTCCGTCCCCGACGGGTGCCGGTTCCTGGCCAAGCCGTTCACCGCGCTCGAGCTTCTGGAGGTGGTGCGTCCGCTGCTCAGGCCTGCCTGATGACTGGATCGCGGGTGCCATCCGGCCCGGCCGCACGCTAGTTTTCCGCATGCTTCCGACATGCGCGGCCGCTCGCCGCCGCCGGGCTGCCGCCGTTGTCCTGTCCTGCGCGCTGCTCGGCCTCCCGGAGCCCGCGGGTGCGCGGCCCGACGCGCCGGCCTCCCTCGCGGTGCTCTTCGTCATCGATCAGATGCGGCCCGACTACTTCACCCGCTATGGCGAGCTGCCGGGCGGGCTCGGCCGGCTCCACCGGCGCGGAGCGGTGTACCCTCGCGGCATGCAGGACCACGCGATCACCCACACCGCGCCGGGACACGCGACCATCCTGTCCGGCCGCACGCCCGCGAGCACCAATATCCTCACCAACGACCTGGGCGTCGGCGACACCACGACGACGCTCCTCGAGGTCGGCGGCAGCGGGGCATCGCCCCGCCGCTTCCGCGGCACCGCCCTCTATGACTGGATGCTCGCCGCAGACGCCGGGGCGCGGGTGCTGTCGGTCTCGCGCAAGGACCGCGGTGCGATCCTGCCGGTCGGGCGGGCGCGTGCGCCCGTCTTCTGGTTCACGCGCGGCCAGTTCACGACGAGCACCTGGTACGCCGACTCGCTGCCACGATGGGTCCGTGCCTGGAACGGCCGGGGGGCGATGCGCGCGCTCGCCGGCACGGCGTGGCGGCCGCTGCTTCCGGACAGCGCCTACGCTGAACCGGATTCCATGGCCTACGAGCACGGCGGGCGCGACTTCCGCTTCCCCCACTGGCTGCCGCCGGATTCAGCAGGAGTCGCCGGCGCCGTCAACTACGTGCCCTGGATGGATTCGCTCACGCTCGACTTTGCCCTCGAGGGCGTGCGCGCGCTGCGCCTCGGCAGCCGGTCGCGGCCGGACCTGCTCATCGTTTCGCTCTCGACCACCGACGCCATCGGCCACCGTTACGGCCCCGACTCGCGCGAGCAGCACGACCAGGTCGTCCGGCTCGACCGCTGGGTCGGGTGGTTCCTCGATTCGCTGGGCGCGACGGTGCCGCCGGAGCGCACCATCCTTGCGTTGAGTGCGGACCACGGCGTGGCGCCGATGGCCGAGCGATCGGGAGCATCCGGCGGCCGTGTGTCGCTCGACTCGGTGGTGCGGCCGTTCCGGCGCGCCATTGCCGCCGCGCACGGCGGGCGGATGGGCGTTGGTTTCGAGTCGGGCCTGCTCTCGGCGGATGTGTCGGCCCTGCGGGAGCGTGGCGTGGACACCGACCGGCTCAGCGATTCGCTGGCCCAGGTGATCGCCGGCCGGCCGCGAATCGCCAAGGTGTACACGCCCCGCTCGCTGGCGCAGGCACCCGCGAGTGACCCGCATGCGCGCCGGTGGCGCCGCCACCTCCCGCGTGACCACGAATGGCTGGTCGCCGTGGTTCCGCGCGACGGCTGGGTCTGGGGCGGCGCCGGTGAAGCCCACCACGGGACGATGCAGGCGGACAACGTCACCGTGCCGATCATCATCGCCGGTCCGGGCGTCCGCAGGGGCATCTACCCGCGCCCGGTGCGGACCACCGACATCGGCCCGACCCTGGCGGCGATGCTGGGCGTGCGCCCGGCCGAGCCCACCGACGGGCGGCCGCTGCGCGAGGCCCTCGGCCGGGGGGCGCGATGAGCGGCGAGCCCACGAACGGCCGGCATCCGCCGCTGCCCTGCTTTCCCTGTCCCTACGATTCGGCGTGCTGCGCCTACGGCACCACGCTGACCGACCAGGAAGCGGCCGCGATCATCGCCGTGCACGGCACCAGCGTGGCGTACCAGACGCGCTGGGGGGAATGGCGCACCCGGGTCCGCGACCGCCGCTGCGCGCTGTTCCAGAACAACCGATGTATCATCCACGGCGAATCGTACTATCCCGCCGTCTGCCGGTGCTTTCCCTGGACCGACGCCGAGACCGGCGGGCCCTACGAGTTCGACCGCACCATCTGTCCCGAGTTCGTGCGGCGCCCCGAGCTGGTCCAGCTCGGCAGGCGCTAGCCGCGCAGTCCGTCCGCGCCACCAGGAGGCATCGCGCATGCGGCTCCACCCCTCGTCCATCCTGCTCGCCCTCGTGACCCTCGCCGCCGGCACCCTGCACGCACAGGCCGATCCTGCGCTCGAGCGCGCGCGCCGCCTCCTCCGCGCGGCACCCCTGATTGACGGGCACAACGACCTGCCCTGGGAGATCCGCGCCCAGCGCGCCCATCCGCACGACGTCGTGGCGTACGACCTCCGGACCCGGACGCCGGGCCACACCGACCTCGCCCGGCTCGCCGCGGGTGGAGTCGGCGGGCAGTTCTGGTCCATCT
>CAMLLJ010000074.1 GCA_946480845.1 uncultured Gemmatimonadota bacterium | reverse complement strand
GATGGAGCGTGCCGGCCTCTCGAACCAGCCCGGCCACCAGCCCGAGCACCGATTCCGCCCGCACCGAGCCATCCAGCGGCACCAGGACGTCGGCGAGCAGCTCGTCGAGGCTGCCGGCCGCGTCGGGCCGGAGCAGGAGGATCGGCCGTGCCGAGCGCCGCACCATCCGGTCGGCCACACTGCCGAGCCAGAAGCGGCTGATGCCGCCGCGGCCGTGGGTGGTCATCACCACCAGGTCGATCGATTCGGCTTCGGCGTACCGCGCCAGTTCGGCGGCGGCCTCCCCGGTGCGCAGCTCGTGCACCACCGGCATGCCCTGGGCGGCCGCCGCCGCGGCCTGCCGGTCCAGGTACTCCTGCTGCGCGGACCGGATCTCCTGGTCGAGCTCGACCGAGGCGACCGCCGCCGTGGCGGGGTCGATGAATCCGGAGGCGGGATCGTGCACCGAGACGAGGTGCAGGGAGGCGCCGAGCTTCCCGGCGAGGGCAGCGGCCACGGGCAGCGCGCGCTCGGCGAAGGCGCTGCCGTCGAGGGGAACCAGGATGGTCCCGATCGTCACGTCGTCCATGGAACGAATGTACGTCCGTCAGGGCGCCGCGCCATCTTGCCGGGTGCGGGCCCGGGCGGCAGGTTAGTGCCGGATCGTTTCACCTACGGACCCCGGTCGGAGGCTCTCCATGCTGGACGACGGCCTGCTGATTCCCATCGCCTTCTTCGTCAGCGTCTCGATGGTCATCCTCGGCGTGGCGCGGATCATCTCCGACGGCCGGACCCGGCGCCGCCTGATCGAGTCGGGCGGATCGGCCGACGTGGCGCGCGCGCTCGCGGCGCACCAGGACGAGCACGGGCTCTTCAGCGCGCTCAAGTGGGGGATCGTGGCCGTCGCCACGGGCCTTGCCTTCGTGATCGTGCAGTTCCTGCCCTATCGGGACGACGACCCGATCATGTTCGGCGTCGTGCTGCTCTTCCTCGGCGCCGGGCTGCTCACCTATTACGTAGCCGCGCGCCGGATGGTGGTGCGGCAGGCCCCGGAGCTGCGGCGCGAAGCGACGGCCTGACGCCGGTCAGGCGAGCGCCAGCGACCGGTGCGCCGCGATGCCGGCGCTCACGCCGTCCGCGGCGGCCCAGGTGACGGTGTGCGGCGCGCGGGCCATGTCGCCGGCCGCGTAGACGCCGGGGACGGTCGTCTCCTTCGAGGCATCGGTGCGCACCACCGGGCCCAACGGCCCCTCGTCGAACTCGCAGCCGAGCTGCTCGGCGAGCGGGCTCGCCATGCGGGTGCGCGAGGCGGTGAAGAGCGCGTCGAGGGCGATGACGGCATCGCCTCCCTCGCCGGTCACGCGGACTCCCTCCAGGCCGTCGCCTTCTCCCAGCAGCTCCACGACCCGCCGCGGCTCGATGCGCGCGCCGCGCGCTGCCAGCGCCTCGCGCTGCGCGGCATCGGGCTCGAAGGTGCCGTTGGTGAAGAGCGTGACATCGCCGCTCCAGTCGGTGAGCAGCAGGGCCTGGTGCATACTCGATTCGCCCAGCGCGAGCACGCCCAGCCGCTGGTCGGACACCTCGTAGCCGTGGCAGTAGGGACAGTGCAGGACGCTCCGACCCCAGCGCTCGCGGAGGCCGGGGAGGTCGGGGAGCTCGTCCACGACGCCGGTGGCGAGGATCAGGCGGCGGGCGCGGGCCAGGCCGCCGGACGCGAGTGCCACCTCGAAGGCGCCGTTTGCTCCGGCCGCACGGACCGCTGCGTCTTCGCGCAGCTCGGCGGCGGGGTAGGCGAGGACCTGCGCGCGCCCCGTCTCGAGGATCTCCGCCGGGGTCCGGCCGTCCTGGCCGAGGAAGCCGTGCGAGGCGTGGGCGAAGCGGTTGCGGGGGAGGCCGGTGTCGAGGATGAGCACGCGGCGCCGGGCGCGCGCGAGCTGCATCGCGGCGGAGAGGCCGGCGAAGCTGCCGCCGGCGATGATGACGTCGTAGGGGCGGTCCGGAGCGGGCATCGGCTTCGGGGCTGAGGACGAGACAAGAATGCCCCGCACATCGGCAGGTGATGGCGAGGCGGAGGATGCGGATTCATGGGCCCGGCGCGATTCGAACGCGCGACCTCTTGCTCCGGAGGCAAGCGCTCTATCCAGCTGAGCTACGGGCCCTTTGGGGAGCGGAAAAGTCGCCAGCCGGGCCCCTTTCCGCAAGCCGATTGCACCCGGAGTATCCTTCCGGGGTACCCGTGCCCAGGGAGGGCCTCATGTCTCACCACCGCACCAGCCGGAGTTCCCATACCGCGTTCCCCCTGATGCTCATTGCCGCGCTCGCCGCTGCCGCCTGCACTCCCGCGCAGGACGACGCGGCCGCCCGCGCCGCCGCCGACAGCGCCGCCATGGCCGCCGCCGATACCGCGGGCGCGCCCGCGGCCGCGCCTGCGCTCAATGACGCCCAGATCGCCCATATCGCCGTCACCGCCAACGCCATTGACAGCTCGGCCGGCGCCTACGCCGTTCAGCATGCCGCCGCGGCGGCCGTCAAGGACTTCGCCCGGACCATGGTGCGCGACCACGGCGCCGTGAACAAGCAGGCCGTCGCCCTGGCCACCAGGCTGGGCGTGACGCCGGAGGACAACGACGTGAGCCGCGGGCTCTACGATGGCGCCACCCAGGCGGGCACCGCGCTCCAGGGCCTCACCGGGCCTGCCTTCGACCGCGCCTACATGGACCGCGAGATCGCCTATCACCAGTCGGTGATCGACGCGCTCAACCAGACGCTGATTCCCGGCGCGCAGAACGCCGAGCTGAAACAGCTGCTCACCTCCGTCGCGCCGAACTTCGACGCCCACCTCGCCCGGGCGAAGTCGGTCCGGCAGGGCCTCGGCCAGTAGAAAGCGGACCGCGTCCGGCGCCCCACTGGCGCCGGGCGCATTTCCCCCCCAGAATCCGGGCCACGCTCCACGACTCGCCCAACCCGACCCCGATCCGAACGCAAAGGCTCCATGACCGCCCCTGCCTCGTCCGAGACCGGCCTCCGCCGGGTCGTCACCCGCTGGGAACTCGTCGGCATCGCCATCAACGACGTGATCGGGAGCGGGGTGTACCTGCTGCCCGCGGCGGCGGCCGCGCTGCTCGGGCCCGCGAGCCTCTGGGCCGTCCTGCTCGCCGGCGGTGCGGTCCTGCTCCTCGTGCTCTGCTTCGCCGAGGCGGCCAGCCATTTCGACGAGCCGGGGAGCGGGTACGTGTACACCCGCGAGGCGTTCGGGCCCTTCGTCGGGTTCGAGGTGGGCTGGATGACCTGGCTGGCGCGCGTGGCCTCGGTGGCGTCGCTCTCCAATGGCTTCGCCCAGGCCATGACCTTCATCTGGCCCGGGGCGGGCGACGGCCTCATGCGCGTCGTCATGGTGGCACTCCCGCTCGCGCTGCTCACCTGGATCAACGTGGTCGGGGTGAAGCAGGGAGCCCGGGCCGCGGCCTTCTTCACCGTCGCCAAGATCCTGCCGCTGATCGTGCTGATCGTCTTCGGCGTCTTCGCGATCAACTCCTCGCTCATCTTCCCCGTCCCCGCGCCCGACATGGCCAACCTCGGCGAGGCCGCGCTGCTGCTGCTCTTCGCCTACGCCGGGTTCGAGAACACTGCCGCGGCAGCGGGCGAGTACAAGGACCCGCGGCGCGACGTGCCATTCGCCCTGCTCACCATGCTCCTCGTGGTGACGATCCTCTACACCCTGGTGCAGCTCGTCGCGCTCGGAACGCTGCCAGACCTGGCGCAGCGGGCCGAGGGCGCGCCGCTCGCCGACGCCGCGGCCATCATCCTCGGCTCGGGCGCCGGGCTCATGATGACGGCGGGCGCCGCGATCTCCATCGGCGGGAACATCGGCAGCACCATGCTCGCCGGCCCGCGCTATCTCTATGCCCTGGCGGTGGACGGGTTCGGGCCGCGCGCCCTCGGCCGGGTGCATCCGCGCTACGGCACGCCGGCCGCCGCGATCATCACGCAGGCAGTCATCGCCGGGGCGCTCGCCTTCTCCGGCTCGTTCGTCCAGCTGGCCATGCTGTCCATCATCGCGCGGATGTCCACCTACATCGGGACGGCGGCGGCCGTGCCGTTCCTCCGCCGCAAGTACCCGCGCACGGAGAAGACCGTCGTGCTGCCCGGCGGGCCGGCCATTCCCATCCTGGCGCTGCTCATGTCGTTCGCGCTGCTGGCGAGCGCCACCGCCTGGAACCTCATTGCCGGCGCGATCGCGCTCGCGGTCGGCGCCGTGCTGTACCTGCTCAGGAGGTCCCCATGAAACTCGACCGGCCGCGGGCCCCCGACCCGTACGAGCTGCTGCCGAAGACCGGTTCCTTCACCGTGGAGAGCGACGCCGGCCGGAACGGCGAGGCGCTTCCCGAGGCCCACGCCCACGACGGCCGGAACATTTCTCCCGCGCTCCGCTGGTCCGGCGCGCCCGCCGGCACGAAGAGCTACGCCGTGACCTGCTTCGACCCGGATGCGCCGACGCCCTCGGGGTTCTGGCACTGGCTCGCGGTGGACATCCCGGCGAGCGTGACGGCACTGGAGGCGGGGGCCGGCGCCGAGGGCGGCGCAAAGCTGCCCCGAGGCGCCTTCCATACCCGGAACGACTACGGCAAGCATGGCTATGGCGGCGCCGCGCCTCCCGCCGGCGACGTGCCGCACCGATACTATTTCGTGGTCCACGCGGTGGACACGGAGAAGCTGGGCGTGGACCCGGGGGCCAGTGCGGCCGTGGTGTCGTTCAACCTCGCGTTCCACACGCTGGCGCGGGCGATCCTGGTGCTCACCTACGCGCGCTGAACGCGCACGGATCGTTCGCGGACGCGTTGACTCGGCCGTTTTCCGGGTTATCTTACTGGTGAGGTTTTACCCGATTCACGAGGGATTGGTCATGGCGCTCCACAGCATCCCGAATACGCCGACTGCGCGGCGCGAGAGCCACCGGCTCCCGCGCGGCGTGCATCGCACGCGCGTGTCGGAGATGCGCTTCGTCCGGGCGCGCGCCCTGCGGCGCGCGCCGGACTGGAGCATGGAGCGCAACGGGGACGCGAGGCCGCCCATCACGGGCTAGGCCGCACGTCATCGCAGGCGGACTTCACGTCGCCCCACCCGCGCTCCAGCGAGGTGGGGCGACGTCTTTTTGCGCCCGCGATTCTCAGGCACACGGGAGGACGACATGCAGGCACGCACCAGGCATCGGGCGGACGGATTCGCCCTGTTCCATCGCGGCACCGAGATCGGCGAAGTGGCCGGCGGACGAGTGACCTTTTCCGGCTTCACCACGCGGGACGACGCCGCGCTCGCGGCCTCGCTCGCGCATCACGCGCTCCGGCGCCGCCGCGCGCGGGACGGCCAGCGGAAGCGGCCCGAGGGCGCGCGCGCGGACGCGGTGATTCACTGGCACGAGACGCCGGGCGGCGACCGCCTCTGGGCATTCGACGTCGAGCTGTCCGAGGACGAGCGGCAGGGCGTCTTCGCCACGTCGCGGGCCCGGACGATGTGGTCCGCACTGCGCGCCGCGGGCCTCGACCGGCGCATGCGGCAGCTGCACGACGTTGGCCTGGCCACTGTGTAGCACGACACGACTGATTCGAAGGGAGGGACCTGCCATGACTGCAGTACGCGCCACCAGCGCTTCGATGCCGCCGCCGGCTTCGCTGACGGCGGAACAGCTCGAGGAACTGTCCGCGGAGCTCAAGTACGAGCTTCGCCGGCTCACGCCGCCCGGCCCGGCGCCCGACATCGTCGGCGGGCCCGCGCTGGGCGCCCGCGCCCAGGCGAGGATGCTGCTCATCCACGATGCGCTCTCGCGCATCCGCGAGGGCACCTATGGGACCTGCACCGACTGCCGCGGGGCGATTCCCTACGAGCGGCTGTCGGCCATTCCGGAGGCGCGCACCTGCGTGGGCTGCGGATGGTCGAGACAGGTGGAGCAGGGGGTACGGGCGTAGGCGGGGACCGCCCGCGGCGGCATCAGGCCGCGGGGGGCACCTCGAAGCAGCAGCTGGGCCGCTCGCCGTGGCGGCAGCACTGGACCAGGTCCGGGCCGACGATCTCGCGCATGAGCGACTCGACGGCCCGGCAGGTTTCCGGCCGCCGCGACACCGTCGCCGCCAGCGGGCAGCCGAACCCGCGGATCACCCAGCCGCCTTCCATCTCCTCGAGCTCCGCGACGCCGCCGAGCGCGCGGAGCATGGCCACGCCGGCCTCGAGCTTCGACTTGCGATTGGAGGCCGAGGCCGGCGGGGCGCCGGCGGCCAGCCGGCGGCCGAGCCCGTCGAGGATGGACGCGCTCTGCTCGGGAGAGAGCTGGGCCACGATCTCCTCGACCAGGGCACCGAGCACCGGCGCATAGGCGCGGGAAAGGAAGGCCTCGCCGTCGGGATGCAGCTCGTACAGCGTGGCCGGCTTGCCGACCCCCGGACCGCGGCGAGTGCCGCTGGGCCGGATCATCCCGTCCCGCTCCAGCGTAGCCAGGTGGGCCCGCACCGCATTGTCGGTCAGCCCGACCGAACGGGCCAGCTCGTCCACGGAATGGGGGCCCCGGCGCAGCATGGTAACCAGTTGCCCGCGCGTGGTTTCGAGGAACCGCTGGTTGCTGGGGGTCGCGCTCATCGGTGCTCCTGGACGTGGTCCATCAATGTAGCACGTCCGTCGAGTTTGTCCAATAAGTCAACAAATGTCTTGACATTTAGGCGTAGCAGGCGTATGGTGGGTGCGTCGGTCCTGCAGGTCCAACCTGGAACCCGGGAGTCATCCACCATGCGCATTCCCTCACTCACCGCCGCCCTGCTCGCGGCCAGCGCTACATTGATCCTCGTCCAGCCGGCGCCGGCGCAGACTGCCGCGCCGTCGCTGGACGATGCCACCATCGTCGCCATCTTCGATGCGGCGAACACCGCGGACATCGAGACCGGGACGCTCGCCGCGGAGCGGGGGAGCACCAAGGCGGTGCGCGAGTACGGCGCGATGCTGGTCCGCGACCACTCCGCCGTGCGCCAGCAGGGCCGCGACCTGGCCGCGAAGCTCGGCGTCACCCCGACGCCGCCCGCCGACGCGGCCTCAGCAAAGGCGCACGCCGACGCGATGAAGTCGCTTCGCGCGCTCAAGGGCGAGGCGTTCGACCGCGCCTTCCTCCAGCACGAGGTCGCGTTCCACAAGGCCGTGATCGATGCCATCAACAGCACGCTCCTCCCGGCGATCCAGAACGCCGAAGTCCGCGCGCTCGTGGTGAAGGTGGCGCCGGCGTTCCAGGCGCACATGCTCGGCGCCGAGCACCTGCTCAAGCAGGCGAAGTAGCAGCAGCGCACACTCCAGCGACAGGACCGCTCATGTCGAGTGACTCGCCTTCCGCCACGGGGCCCGACCTCACCCTGGGCGTCCCCGCCGCCGACCTGGCCGAAGGCGACCTGCTGCTGGGTCACGTCGGCGACGAGCCGGTGCTGCTCACGCGCGACCGCGGCGAGGTGCTCGCCGTGGGCGCGCGCTGCACGCACTACGGCGGGCCGCTCCACGAGGGGCTCGTGGTGGACGGGACGATCCGCTGCCCCTGGCACCATGCGGCGTTCGACCTGCGCACCGGGCAGGTGCGGCGCCCGCCGGCGCTCGACGGCATCACCTGCTGGCAGGTCGTCGAGCGGGCGGGGCGGATCACCGTGAGCGCGCCTCGCGAGGTGTCCGTCAGGCCGGCGGCGGTGCGCGCTTCGCGGCCCGACTCCGTGCTCATCCTCGGCGGCGGCGCCGCCGGCCACCAGGCGGCTGAGACACTCCGTCGCGACGGGTACGACGGCACGGTCACCATCATCGAGGCGGGGCCGGATGCACCATACGACCGGCCCAACCTCTCGAAGGACTATCTCGCCGGCACCGCGGAAGAGGCGTGGATCCCGCTCCGCGGCGACGACTTCTATCCCGAGCACGGGATCGAGCTGGTGCTGGGGCGCCGCGCGGTCGAGCTGGACCCGGGCGCGCGGCGGGTGCGGCTCGATGACGGGAGCGAGCGGGCCTTCGGCGCCCTGCTGATCGCGACGGGATCGCAGCCGGTGCCCCTGCCGGGCCCGGCGCCCGCCCAGCGCGTGTACCTGCTCCGCTCGCTCGCGGACAGCCGAGCGATCATCGAGGCGGCGGGCCGGGCGCGGCGGGCGGTGGTGATCGGGGCCAGCTTCATCGGGCTCGAGGTGGCAGCGTCGCTCCGGGCGCGCGGGCTCGAGGTTACGGTCGTCGCGCCCGATGCGCAGCCGCTCGAGAAGGCGCTCGGCCCCGAGCTAGGCGCGATGATCCGCGCCCTGCACGAGGCGAAGGGCGTTTCCTTCCGGCTGGGGCACCATGCGAAGTCGGTCGGCAGGGCCGAGGTCATCCTGGACGACGGCGAATCGCTCGCGGCCGACCTGGTCGTTGCCGGCATCGGCGTGCGGCCGGTGACGGACCTCGCGGAGCGCGCGGGGCTCACGGTGGACCGCGGGATCGTGGTGGACCGTTTCCTCGAGACCAGCGCCCCGGGGATCTACGCCGCGGGCGACGTGGCCCGGTGGCCCGATCCCCGCTCCGGTGAGCTGATCCGGGTCGAGCACTGGGTGTTCGCGCAGCGGCAGGGCCGGGCGGCGGCGCGGAACATCCTGGCGGAGCCGGCACAGCGGAAACCGTTCGACGTGGTGCCCTTCTTCTGGAGCAGGCACTACGACCTGTCGGTGGACTACACCGGCTACGCGCCGCGGTGGGACCGCACCATCGTGCGCGGGGACCTCGCCGAGCACGATGCAACGGTGGCCTACGAGGCGGGAGGCAGGGTGCTCGCGGCCGCGACGGTGGGGCGGGACCGCGCCAATCTCGCCCTCGAGGCGGCGCTGGAGCGGGGAGCGCTCGATGGCATCTGAGCCGGAAGTGACCGTCCTGCGGCGGCTGGCGTTCGAGGCGCCGCACCCCTCGGGCCGGCCGCAGGCGCAACTCTACGTGCTCGAGGTGTCCGTCAAGGGGCCGCTCGACCCGGCCACGGGCTACGTGATCGATTTCGACGTGCTGAAGGGCCTGATGCGCGACGCAGTCGCCAGGCTCGACATGCCGCTGCCCGCCGAGTCGGCGGTCCTTGCGTGCTGGCAGGACCTCGCGCCGCGCATGGCGCCCGCGCGGCTCACGGGCGTGCGGCTCTGGGAGACCCCGAACCAGGGAGCGGAGTACCATGGAGATTGAGGGCAACACGGTGCTGGCCGGGATCCCGGCGGTGGAGCCGATGGAGGCGCTGGTGCGCCAGCAGCTCGAGCTGCTGGGCGAGGACCCGGAGCGCGACGGCCTGGCCCGCACGCCCGGGCGGGTGGCCAAGTCGCTCCACTGGCTCACCCGCGGCTATGCGATGAACGTCGAGTCGGTGGTGGGCGACGCGGTGTTCGAGGAGGAGCACGAGAGCATGGTGATGGTGCGCGACATCGAGCTCTACTCGCTCTGCGAGCACCACATGCTGCCGTTCTTCGGCAAGGCGCACATCGCCTACATCCCCGACGGCAGGATCGTCGGGCTCTCCAAGCTGCCGCGCATCGTGGAGGTGTTCGCGCGGCGGCTGCAGGTGCAGGAGCGGCTGACCGAGCAGGTGGCCCAGGCGATCGAGGACGTGCTCCAGCCGCGCGGCGTCGGGGTGGTGATCGAGGCGGTGCACCTCTGCATGATGATGCGCGGCGTCGAGAAGCAGAACTCGCGCACCATCACCAGCGCGCTGCGGGGGCAGTTCCGTGACTGCCCGATGACACGGGATGAGTTCCTGCGGCTGGCGTGGAGGGACGCCTAGGCTGGTCCCGGCGGCGCCCTACCAGCCGCCGGTTCGCGGCCACTCGGCGGTGATCGAGCCGCCCGGGCCGAGCACCTGGTAGGCGCCGAACTGCGCGGCGGTGGCGCAGGCGTGATTGGGCAGCACCCGCACCCGGGTGCCCACCGGCAGGACGGGCGCCTCGGCGCGGCTCCCCGGCCGCAGCGACAGGATGCCGTGCTCCTGGCTCGTGGCCGAGACGATCAGGTCGTCGTAGATCTCCCCTTCCAGCGACATCACCAGTCCGAAGCCCTGGTCCACGGCCTGCGCGGCGGTGCCGCGGTCGCGCGACATTGCCGTCCAGCCGGCGTCCGTGATCGTCCAGCCCTTCTCGGCCTGGTGCCCGATGACCGTCGCCACGACGGAGATGGCGATGTCGTCAATGGCGCAGACACCGAGGCCGGCCATGACGAGGTCGTGGAAGACGTAGACGCCGGCGCGTACTTCGGTGACGCCTTCGAGACTCCGCGCGGCGTGCGCCGTGGGCGTGGAGCCGACGCTGACCACGGGGCAGGCGAGCCCGGCGCCGCGCAAGCGCTCCGCCGCGTGCGCGGCTGCCGCGCGCTCGCCTTCCGCCGCGGCCGCCCGCGACTCCAGTGTGCGACACTTGTACGACTCGCCCGCGTGCACCAGCACGCCGCGCAGCTCGCCGCCCGCCGATTCGATGCCCGCCGCCAGCTCCGTGACCCGCGGATCGTCGGGCACGAGGCCGCTCCGGTGACCATCGGCGTCGAGCTCGATCAGCGCGGGGATCCGGCTGCCGCTCGTGCGCGAGGCCACGCCCACGGCCTCCGCCTGCTCCGGGCTGTCGAGGATCACCGCGAGATCCACCCCGCGGGCGCGGAGCGCGGCGACCCTCGCCAGCTTGTCCGGCGCGATGCCGACCGCGTAGAGGATGTCGGTGAACCCCGCGTCGGCGAGCACCTCCGCCTCGCGCAGCGTCGAGACGGTCGCAGGACCGATGCCCCCACCCGACATGCGCCGGGCGACCTCGAGGCACTTGGCGGTCTTGAAATGAGGCCGGAGCGGCACGCCGAGCCCGGCGAGGTGCGCGTCCAGGCGGGCGATGTTGCGCTCCATGCGCCCCGGGTCGAGCACGAGGAACGGCGTGCCGGGCGTGCGGATGCTCGCGGTCATGCGGGGACCATCGCGCCCGGCGGCGCGCAGATCTCGAGCGCGTGGCGCGCCATCGCCGTCGCCAGCTCCTGCTCGGCGAGCACGGCCGTGGTGCCGACCTTCTTCTCGAGGTACTCGCGCTCCTCGCGGCTGTGGGTCCGGACTACGCTCGCGATGCCCGGGTTCACCTTGCGCGCCAGCTCCACGATCGCCCGGGCCTGGAAGGGGTCCGGCGTGGTGACCAGGATGAGCTGGGCGCGCTCCGGCCGCGCGGCCTCCAGCACCGTCATCCGGCTGGCATTGCCGTAGATAGCCGGAATGCCGCGCTCGCGCAGCCGATCGAAGATCTCGATGCTCTGCTCGACGACCACGTAGGGCACCCCGCGGCGCGTGAGCGACTCGCCGATCGTCCCGCCCACCCGGCCATATCCGACGATGATCGCATGGCGGGTGAGCCGCGCGTCGCCCAGGGCGGGATCGGGCTCGTGCAGCGCGCTGCCCGGCCGCTCGAGCTTCGCCAGCAGGGCCGGCCGGTCGTTGATCCACCGCGAGAGCCGGGCGGCCGCCGCGAATGCGAGCGGATTGAGGCTGATCGAGAGGAGTGCGCCGGCGACGATCAGGCTCTGCCCCTCGGGCGGCAGGAGCCCGAGGCTCACGCCGAGCGCGGCGAGGATGAAGGAGAACTCGCCGATCTGGGCCAGGCTCGCCGAGATGGTGAGTGCCGTCGCAACCGGCCGCCGGAAGAGCAGCACGATCGCGAACGCGCCGATCGACTTGCCCACCATGACGATGAGGACTACGGCCAGCACCTCGACCGGCTCGCGGACCAGGATCATCGGGTCGAAGAGCATGCCGACGGCGACGAAGAAGAGCACCGAGAAGGCGTCCTGCATCGGCAGCGCGTCGGCGGCCGCCTCGTGGCTCAGGTCGGAGCCGTTCACCACCATGCCGGCAAAGAAGGCGCCCAGGGCGAAGGAGACGTCGAAGAGCGTGGAG
>CAMLLJ010000073.1 GCA_946480845.1 uncultured Gemmatimonadota bacterium | reverse complement strand
TTCAAGAACGAGGTCCAGGTCTTCGTGACGGTCCTGTCCGCCGACCAGGAGAACGACGCCGACATCATCGGCCTGCTCGCCGCCTCGGCGGCACTCAGCCTCTCGAAGGTGCCCTGGAACGGGCCGCTCGCCGCGGTGCGCGTCGGGCGCGTGGACGGCAACTGGATCCTCAACCCGACCTTCCAGCATCTCGAGGCGTCGAGCATCGACCTGGTGGTGAGCGGCAGCGCCGACTCCATCGTGATGGTCGAGGGCGGCGCGCTCGAGGTGAGCGAGGCCGAGATGCTCGAGGCGCTCAAGGTGGCGCAGAAGGGCATCCAGGACCTGATCAAGCTCGAGAAGCAGCTCATCGGCAAGGCGCCGGTCGAGAAGCTCGAGTGGAAGAAGGCGGCGCACGACGAGGCGCTGGTGGCGCGCGTCCGCGCCATCGCCGAGGCCGAAGTGGCGAAGGCGATCAACGCGAAGGACAAGGCGGGCCGCTCCGCCGGCGTCGCCGCGATCCGGGCGAAGGTGCTCGAGGAGCTGGCCACGGAGTACGCCGACCGGGGCCGCGAGATCACCGGCGAGTTCGAGGAGATCGAGTACCGCACCATGCGCGCCCAAGTGCTGGACAAGGGCGAGCGGGTGGACGGGCGCGACCTCGACACCGTCCGGCCGATCACCATCGAGACCGGCGTGCTGCCGCGCACCCACGGCTCGGCGCTCTTCACCCGGGGCCAGACCCAGGCGCTGGTGAGCGTCACCCTGGGCACCGCCGACGACGAGCAGCGGATCGACAGCATCGACGTCTCCGGCGAGACCACCAAGTCGTTCATGCTGCACTACAACTTCCCGCCCTTCTCGACGGGCGAGGTCAAGATGATCCGCGGCACCAGCCGCCGCGAGATCGGCCACGGGGCGCTGGCGGAGCGCGCGCTGCACCCGCTGCTCCCCGACTACACCGGGTTCCCCTACACCCTGCGCGTGGTGTCGGAGATCCTCGAGTCGAACGGCTCCTCGTCGATGGCGACCGTCTGCGGCGGGTCGCTCGCGCTGATGGATGCGGGCGTCCCGATGCAGTCGCCCTGCGCCGGTGTCGCGATGGGGCTGATCAAGGAAGGGAAGAAGGTGGCCATCCTCACCGACATCCTGGGCTCCGAGGACCACCTCGGCGACATGGACTTCAAGGTGGCGGGGACCGAGAAGGGCATCACCTCGATCCAGATGGACATCAAGATCGAGGGGCTCGACCTCAAGATCATGGCCGACGCGCTGGAGAAGGCCAGGAAGGGCCGCCTGCACATCCTCGGCGAGATGAAGAAGGTGCTGGCCGAGGCGCGGCCCGACCTCTCGAAGTACGCGCCGCGCATCATCACGATGCAGATCCGCCCCGACAAGATCGGCGACGTGATCGGGCCGAAGGGCAAGACGATCCGCGGGATCCAGGACGCCACCGGCGCCAAGATCAGCATCGAGGACAGCGGGCTCGTCACCATCGCGGCCGTCGGCGGCGAGGCGGGGGAGAAGGCGCGCTCGATGGTCGCGGCGATCACCACCGATCCCGAAGTGGGCAAGGTGTACGAGGGCCCGGTCAAGAGCACGACCGCCTTCGGCGCGTTCGTCGAGATCCTGCCGGGCGTCGAGGGGCTGCTGCACATCAGCGAGCTGCAGCACGGCCGCACCGACAAGACCGAGGACGTGGTCAAGAAGGGCGACATCGTGCAGGTCAAGCTGCTCGAAGTCGATGACCGCGGCCGCATGAAGCTTTCCCGCAAGGCGCTCCTCCCCAAGGAGTAAGGGGGCCTTGCAGACAGACCGTCTCGACGAGGGGCTGTTCCGGACCACGGCCCCCAACGGGCTCGTCGTGCTCTCGGAGCGGCTCCCCGGCCTGCGGTCGGCTGCGGCGGGGATCTGGGTGCGTTCTGCGAGCGCCCATGAGCCCCGCCCCAAGATGGGCGCGTCGCACCTCCTCGAGCACATGGTGTTCAAGGGGACGGAGCGCCGCTCGGCACGCCAGATCGCGCTCGAGCTGGAGGTGCGGGGCGGCAGCCTCGACGCCTTCACCGGGCGCGACCATACCAGCTACCAGGCGCACGTCCTCGACGCCGACCTGCCGCTCGCTCTCGATATCCTCACCGACCTGGTCCGCCGCCCGCTCATCCGCCCCGCCGACCTCAGCGCCGAGCGCAAGGTGGTGATCGAGGAGATCAGCGGCGTCGAGGACACCCCGGACGACCTCGTCTTCGACCTGCACGCCGAGACGCTCTGGCCCGAGCACCCGTACGGGTACTCGATCCTCGGCTCGCGGGAATCGGTCGGCGCGCTCGAGGCGGACGACCTCCGGCAGCTGCACCGCGGCGGCTATTATGCCGGCAACTGCGTAGTGGCCGCCGCGGGCAACGTGGAGCACGAGGCGCTGCTCGCGACGCTGGCCGGCGAGGGGTGGTTCGATGCGCCGGAGCGGCTGCCCGCCCGGTCCTCTCCCGCGCCGGCCCCGGCCCGCCGCGGCCTCGACCGCCGCGAGCCCCGCGACACGACCCAGACGCACATCGTCTTCGGCACCGATGCCTTCCCGATGCGCGATCCGCGCCGCTTCGCGCTGGCGATCCTGACCAACGCCTTCGGCGGCGGGATGTCGAGCCGGCTCTTCCAGCGGGTGCGCGAGGAGCTGGGGCTCGCCTATGCGATCTTCGCCTACAAGCACTTCTTCCAGGCGGCGGGGCAGCTCGGCGTCTACGTCGGGACGCAGCCCGGGAGCGCGGACCAGGCGGTCGACGCGATCCGCGCCGAGTACGACCTGCTCGCGCGCGAGGGGCTGCCGGCCGATGAGCTTGCCGACGGGAAGCAGCAGCTCAAGGGCCAGATCATGCTCTCGCTCGAGAACCCGATCAGCCGCATGTCGCGCCTCGCCGCCGTCGAGCTGCACGAGGACCGCTACCGGCCGCTCGACGAGATGCTGGCCGAGATCGACGCCGTGACCCGGGAGGACGCTGCCGCGGTGGCGGCGGAACTCTTCCCCGCCGAGCGGCAGACGCTGGTGCGGCTGGGCCCGGCCTAGCCGGCTCGGCCGCGCACCGACTTCCCCCGTTCAACCTTCACACGAGATCAACGATGGTCATCGGCGTCCCGAAGGAAATCAAGACCAACGAGAACCGCATCGCCCTCGTCCCCGCGGGCGCCGAGGCGCTGGTGGGCGCGGGGCACACCGTGTACGTCGAGAAGGACGGCGGCGTCGGGAGCGGCTTCCCGGACCAGGCCTACGTCGACGCCGGCGCGCAGATCCTGCCCACCGCGGACGAGGTCTGGCGCAAGTCCGACATGATCATGAAGGTGAAGGAGCCGATCGCCGTCGAATGGCCGCGCATGAAGCGCGACCAGCTCATCTACACCTACTTCCATTTCGCCGCCGCGGAGGACCTGACCCGCGCCGTGATCGACTCGGGCGCCGTGGCGCTCGCCTACGAGACGGTGGAGCTGGCGAGCGGCGAGCTGCCGCTGCTCACCCCGATGTCGGAAGTGGCCGGGCGCATGGCGGTGCAGGAGGGGGCCAAGTACCTGGAGAAGGTGTTCGGCGGGAGCGGCATACTGCTGGGCGGCGTGCCGGGCGTGGCGCCGGGCGAGGTGGTGATCATCGGCGGCGGCGTCGTGGGCATCAATGCGGCGAAGATGGCGGCGGGCCTGGGCGCGCACGTGACCATCCTCGACATCTCGCTCGACCGGCTCCGCTACCTCGACGACGTGCTGCCCGCCAACGTCGACACCGCGTTCTCCAACCGGTACAACATCCTCGAGGCGATCGCCCGGGCCGACCTCGTCGTCGGCGCGGTCCTGCTGCCGGGGGCCAAGGCGCCGAACCTGATCAAGCGCGACGACCTCAAGCGCATGAAGCCGGGCTCGGTGATCGTGGACGTCGCCGTGGACCAGGGCGGCTGCGTCGAGACGATCAAGCCGACGACGCACGAGAAGCCGACCTACTTCGTGGACGGGATCCTGCACTACGGCGTCGCCAACATGCCGGGGGGCGTGCCGCGCACCTCGACGCTCGCGCTCACCAACGCCACGCTGCCCTACGCGCTCCGCCTGGCGCGGGACGGCTGGAAGACGGCGTGCCGCAACGACCGCGCGCTCCAGCTCGGGCTCAACGTCGTGGGCGGGAAGGTCGTCTATCCGGGCGTGGCCGAGGCGTTCGGCCTCCCCCTGGTCGAGGTCGGCCAGGTTCTCTGACCGGTGGCTCCCGTCCAGGTCAGGATCCTCCGGCTGCCGCACGGCGAGGGGCTGCCGCTGCCGGCGGCAGCCACGGCCGGCTCCGCGGGGCTCGATCTCGCCAGTGCCGAGGACGGGTCGCTGGCGCCATTCGAGCGGCGGCTTTTCGCCACGGGGTTCGCAATCGCCCTGCCCCCGGGCTATGAGTGCCAGCTCCGGCCCCGCTCGGGGCTAGCGCTGCGGCACGGCGTCACCCTACCCAACACCCCGGCCACCATTGACAGCGACTACCGCGGTGAGCTCAAGGTGGCGCTGGTCAACCTGGGCGCGGAGCCGTTCCGGGTGACCCGCGGGATGCGGATCGCGCAAATGGTAGTCGCGGCCGTCCCCACTGTCGAATTTCTTGCCGTCTCGGAGTTGCCGGCGACCGGGCGCGCCGATGGCGGGTTCGGAAGCACTGGCAGCTGAATTGCGTAACCTTGCGCCTTGTCCGGGCTTAGGGCGCTCATTACCTTAGGGCGTCACGCCGCCCCGCCGCCCCCGACACACTCGGTCCCGATGAAATTTCCGTCGATGAACTTCACGTCGCTGCTGCCGGCCAACGAGATCGCCGTCGATCTTGGCACGGCCAACACGCTGGTCTACGTGAAGGGCGAGGGGATCGTGCTGAACGAGCCCTCGGTCGTCGCCATCGAGAAGGCCTCGGGCCGGATCAAGGGCATCGGGCTCGAGGCCAAGCGGATGCTCGGGCGCACGCCGGAGGGCATCATCGCGGTGCGGCCGCTCAAGGACGGCGTCATCGCCGACTTCGACGTGACCGAGAAGATGCTCCGCTACTTCCTCAAGACCATCATCGACAAGCACGTCTTCCGGGTGAAGCCGAAGGTGATCGTGTGCGTGCCGTCAGGCATCACCGAGGTGGAGCGCCGCGCGGTCCGCGACTCGGCCGAGACGGCGGGCGCCAAGACGGTGCACATGGTGGCGGAGCCGATGGCGGCCGCGATCGGCGTCGGTCTGCCGGTGGAGACGCCCACGGGCAACATGGTCATCGACATCGGCGGCGGGACCACCGAGATCGCCGTGATCGCGCTCTCCGGCATCGTCTCCGACACGTCGATCCGCACCGGCGGCGACGAGCTGGACCAGGCGATCGTCCAGTTCATGCGCAAGAACTACAACCTGCTGGTGGGCGAGCCGACCGCCGAGCAGATCAAGATCAAGATCGGCTCCGCCGCTCCCACGGGCGACGAGCGGGAGATGGAGGTCAAGGGCCGCGACCTCGTCTCCGGCATCCCCAAGACGGTGCGGGTGCATTCGTCGGAGATCCGCGAGGCGGTGCAGGAGCCCATCCAGCAGATCGTGGACGCGGTGCGCCGGGCGCTCGAGATCACCCCGCCCGAGCTCGCCAGCGACATCGTGGACCGCGGCATCGTGATGACGGGCGGCGGCGCGCTCATCCGCGGGCTCGACATCCTGCTGGCGCAGGAAACGGGGCTCCCGATTCACGTGGACGACGACCCGCTCACCTGCGTGGTCCGCGGCACGGGGCGCATCCTCGACGACTACGAGAAGTACAAGAGCGTGCTCTCCGCCTGACGATGCTGAGCGCGGCCGACCGCTCGCACTCCCGGCGTGATACCGCGGCGCTCCTCGTGTGCGCCGCGCTGTCGTTTGTCGTCCTGCTCACCCCGGAGGCGCTGGGCCGCACCATCGCCTCCTCCCTCCGCGACACGGTGCTCGCGCCGCTCACGGCCCTGCAGTCCCGCGCGGCGGAAGGGCGCACCAGCCGGGTCCGCTTTGCCGCGGTCACCGCCCAGCGCGACTCCGCGGCGCTCGCGGCCCAGGCGATGCCCGTGCTCGAAGCCGAGAACGTGCGCCTCCGCCGGCTGCTCGGGCTCGGGCCGAGGATCGCGCTCCCGCACCGCACGGCCGAGGTGCTGCACCAGTCGCAGGCGACGGACGGGCGCATGCTGCTGCTCGACATCGGCGAGCAGGACGGCGCCGCACCGTTCCAGCCCGTGCTGGCACCGGAGGGGCTGCTCGGCGTCGTCGCCGAGGTCTCGACCGGGACGGCCACGGTGATGACCTGGTCGCACCCCGACTTCCGGGTGAGCGCGTACACGGCGGGGGGCCAGGTGTTCGGCGTGGTGGCGCCGGCGGGAGGCGGCGCGGCCGTCGAGGCCGGGCTCGAGTTCCGCGCGGCAAGCTACCGCGATACCCTTGCCCTGGGCACCACGATCCTCTCCTCCGGCCTGGGCGGTGTCTATCCTAAGGGCATTCCCATCGGCACGGTGACCGGCGTGGCCCGGGAGCAGGAGGGGTGGGAGCGGGTGTATGCGCTCCAGCCGGCAGCCAACCCGAGCGCGGTGGCGCACGTGATGGTGCTGACCGGGGCGCCCGCGGCCGCGCTGGATGCCGCAGTCCCGTCCGAGTCCATCCTCGCCGCCGTCGCAGCGGACTCGGCCCGGCGGGCGGCGGTGGCCGACTCGGCGCTCCGCGTTCGGATTGCGGACTCGGTGAAGGCGTCGCTGCGCGATTCGCTGCAGCGCGCGGCAGCCGCGGCCGCGCCCGCGCCCCCGCGGCCGCCGGTCACCGCGCCGTGAGCTTCGGCCGCGGGAACCGGATCGGCATCGCCATCGTGCTGCTGGCGCTGCTGCTGCTGGAGTTCTACGTCCGGCCGAGGGTCTGGAACTCGCGCACCAGCCCCGATTTCCTGATGATCGGCCTGCTCATCTTCGCGATGGGCAGCCGGCCGGGGGCGGGCGCCATCGCGGGCTTCATCGCAGGCCTCGTCACCGATTCGCTGACGCCGGCCCGGGTCGGCGCGGGCATGCTGGCCCACACGATCGTGGGGTACCTGGCCTCGTGGGCGCGCGCGGTGTTCTTTGCCGAGAACGTGCTGGTGCACGCCGGCATGTTCTTCGGGGGCACCTGGCTCCGGAACCTCATCGTGCTGGCGGCGAGCGGCACGGCGCGCGGCAGCTTCGTGCACGAGGCGCTGGTCATCGGCCCGCTGCAGGCGGCCAGTACGGCCGTGGCCGGCGTGATCGTGCTCTACATCGTGCAGGAGTGGCTCGCCATCCGGCTGGACGTGTGACATGAACGGCTTCGATTCCTACCAGGTCCGCCAGCGCGCCTCGGTGGCGCGCCTGGTGCTGACCATCGCCTTTGCCATTCTCATCGGCGCGTTCTTCCGCACGCAGATCCTCCAGCACGACAAGTACCAGCTCCGCGCCGAGACCAACCGCCTGCGGGCCATCCCGCTCGAGCCGCCGCGCGGCGCCATCCTCGACTGGAAGGGTGAGATCGTCGCGGAGAACCTGCCCGGGTTCGCCGTCAAGCTGCTGGCGCCGTCGGCGGACTCGCTGCGCGCGGTGCTGGAGCGCGTCGCGCGGGTCGTGCCGATCGACACCGGCTCGATGCCCGACATCGAGCGGCGCTGGCGCGCGGCCCGCTACCAGCCGGTCGTGGTCTTCGGCGATGCGACGTTCGAGACGGTGTCCCGGCTCGAGGAGCACCGCGCCGTGCTGCCCGGCCTGATCATCCAGTCGGAGCCCAAGCGGGTCTATCCGCGGGGCGAAGCAGTGGCGCACCTGGTCGGCTACGTCTCCGAGGTCACCGAGACCGACCTGGAGAACAACCGCTTCCCGGACGCTACGCTGGGCTCGATCGTGGGAAAGGCGGGGCTGGAGCGGGAATACGACAGCATCCTGCGGGGCCGCGCCGGCGTCCGCTACGCGGAGGTCAACGCCAGGGGCCGGCTGGTGCGCGAGGACGTAGGCACGGCGTCACTGGCCCCGGTGGCGGGCCGGCCGCTGGTCACCACCATCGACCTCGATCTCCAGCGCTACATCGACAGCATCTGGCCGCCGGGGGTGCTGGGGGCGATGATCGCCATGACGCCCAAGGGCGAGATCCGCGCCCTCTATTCCGCGCCCACGTACGACCCCAACCTCTTCGTGGGCGGCATCTCCTCGGCCGACTGGCGGCGGCTCAACAACGACCCGGCGCGGCCCCTGCTCAACCGCGCCATCAACGGCCGGTACCCGCCGGCGTCGCCCTTCAAGCTGGCCACCGCCGCGATGGGCCTCAAGCGCGGCGTCATCGACTTCAACACCCACATGCCGGTGCCGTGCACCGGCGGCTACCGCCTCGGCAACCGCGTGTTCAAGTGCTGGCGGAAAGAGGGGCACGGCTCGCTCGACCTGGTGGGCGCCGTGGCCCAGAGCTGCGACGTCTACTTCTACCAGCTCGGCCAGCGGCTCGGGCTCGACCACATCGTGGAGGAAGGCGCCGCGATGGGCTTCGCCGGGCGGAGCGGCATCGACCTGCCGAGCGAGCAGATGTCGATCTACCCGACCACCACGGCGTACTTCGACAGCCTGTACGGCCCGCGACGGTGGAGCGCGCCCGCCACGATCCTCAACTTCTCGATCGGGCAGGGCGAGAACACCCAGACGCTGATCAACATGGTGCAGTTCTACCAGGCGCTCGCGGGAGACGGCAGGGACGTGCCGCCGCACCTGGTTAAGCCGCGTCCCGGCATCGCGCGGCACGACCTGGGGCTCACCGACCAGCAGCTCCGGGTGCTGCGCCGCTCGCTGATCGCCGTGCTGGAGCAGGGGACCGGGGCGCGCTCCCGGCGGCAGGGCCTCCAGATCGCCGGCAAGACGGGGACGGCCCAGCAGGTGCGCGGAAGAAAGGACCACGGCTGGTTCATCGGCTTCGCACCGGCGGAGGATCCGCAGCTCGTGGTCGGGGCCATCATGGAGGAAGCGGAGCACGGCTCGACCGTGGGGCCGTACGTCGCCAATGCGCTGGTGCGCTACATCCTCGGCCCCGACACCTCGGCCGCCGCCGCCGCCCGCCGGCCCATCGTGGTGCAGGAATCGTTCGAGCGGGACAGCGCGCCGCGGCCGGAGGAGATCCCCGACTCGGCCGCTGCTCCCGCCGCCGTGCCGCCTCCGGCCCCGGTGCCATGAAGACCGCCGGCCTCGACCGGCCGCTTGCCTCGGTGGCGTTCGTCCTGATCCTCTATGGCATCGTCGTGATGTACTCGGCGGGGCAGACCGACGTCGCCACCAGTGCGGCCGGCGTCTGGCACCGGCAGTTCGTCTGGCTCGCCGTCGGGCTGGTGGTCGGCTTCGCGGCGTTCAAGACCTCCCCGAGGCTCATCGAGTGGATCTCGCCCGCCATTTACGCCTTCGGGCTGCTGCTCCTGGTGGCCGTGCTGGTGGTGGGCACCGGGGCCGGCACCGCCACCGGCACCAGGAGCTGGCTCGCCATCGGCGGGCACCGCATCGGCCAGCCGGCCGAGCTGGCCAAGCTGGCCACGGTGCTCATGCTCGCCCGGTACCTCTCATCGCTCAAGGAGCCGCCACGCTCGCTCCGCGACCTGTGGATCCCCTGCGCCATCGTAGGGGTCCCCTTCCTGCTGGTGATGAAGCAGCCGGACCTGGGCAGCGCCATCGTCTTCATCGGCATCTTCTTCGCGATGCTGTTCTGGGCCGGCGTACGTCCCCGGATGCTCTTCATGATCGCCTCGCCGGCGATCAGCCTGCTGATGGCGTTCAGCAACTGGTCCTGGGGCATCTGGATCGTGCTGGTCATCTCGCTCATGGTGCTCTGGCGGCCGTACGTATGGGAATGGGCCACGGTCATCGGGCTCAACATCGCCACGGGCGTCGCGGCGCTGGTGCTCTGGAACCGGCTGGCCGACTACCAGAAGAACCGGCTGCTCTCGTTCCTGAATCCGGAGGCCGACCCGCGCGGGGCCGGCTACCAGGCGCTGCAGTCGAAGACGGCCATCGGCTCGGGGGGATGGTTCGGATCGGGACTCACCGAGGGGCCGCAGAAGCGCCTCGCGTTCCTGCCGGAGCAGCATACCGACTTCGTCTTCTCGGTGGTGGGCGAGGAGCTGGGCTTCATCGGCGTGGTGGTGGCGCTCGGTCTCTTCCTCGCGCTGTTCATGATCCTGGTCCGCGTGGCGCGCCGTGCGGCGGACCCGTTCAGCAGTCTCATGGTGTTCGGGATTCTCGGGCTCTGGTTCACCCATATCTTCGAAAACGTGGGCATGACGATCAACATCATGCCCA
This sequence comes from uncultured Gemmatimonadota bacterium, assembly GCA_946480845.1. The sequence continues at coordinate 1,771 of CAMLLJ010000073.1, read as the reverse complement.
TCACCGGCATCCCGCTGCCGTTCTTCTCCTACGGCGGCTCCTTCTTCCTGATCTGCTCCCTCTGCCTGGGCCTCGCGCTCCGGGTGGCGTGGGACTCGCGGCTGGCTGGCTATACTGATTGGTAGCAACGACTTACGGCGTCGGGTCTGGCGCCGTTCCGCGGAACCGACCAGATTTGAGCCCTCCCCGGGTGGCCGATACTCCAGACAGGCTCATCAAGGCCTATGGCCGTAATGGCATGGTTCAAGAAGGAAAAGAAGCCCCGGCCTTCCCAGCGTGAGCGGCTCGAGATCCCGCCGGACGCCTGGGAGAAGTGCGACCGCTGCGGCCACATCGACATTCGTGAGAAGTTCGAGCGCGCGCTCAACGTCTGCCCGGAGTGCGGCCGCCACCGCCGGTTCACGGCGGAGGAGTACATCGAGCTGCTCACCGACGCCGGGACCTGGCGCGAGCTCTGGCCCACGCTCCGTTCCGAGGACCCGCTCCACTTCGAGCAATACGCCGACCGGCTGGCCAAGGCCCGCGCCAAGGCGGGCGATTCCGACGCGATCTACGCCGGCGTCGCCAGGCTCGATACGCTGCCGTTCCATCTCGGCGTCATGAACTTCGCGTTCATGGGCGGCTCGATGGGCTCGGTGGTGGGCGAGAAGGTGGCGCGGATGGCGCGCCGGTCGGTAGACCGGAAGATCCCCTTCGTGCTGGTGTGCGCGTCCGGCGGCGCGCGCATGCAGGAGGGCACGCTTTCGCTGATGCAGATGGCCAAGGCCTCGGCGGCCATCGCCGGGATGTACCGCGAGGCGCTGCCGTTCGTCACCATCCTCACCGATCCGACCACGGGCGGCGTCTCGGCGTCGTTCGCGATGCAGGGTGACGTGATCCTCGCCGAGCCGGGCGCGCTGATCGGGTTCGCCGGGCAGCGCGTCATCAAGCAGACCATCGGGCAGGACCTGCCGGATGGCTTCCAGACTGCGGAGTTCCTCCTCGAGCACGGCCAGATCGACGACGTGGTGCCCCGCGGCTCGCTCCGCGAGACCACCGCACGCCTCCTCCGGCACATGCAGCGGCAGCGGCCATCGGCGGAACTGGAGGCCTAGGGAGCCCTGGGCCCCGGCCCTCCGATGAACTACGCCGAAGCGCTGGACTTTCTCTTTCCCCGCACCACCACCATCAAGTTCGGTCTCGAGACGACGCGGGCACTGCTCGCCGAGCTCGGCGACCCCCACCTCATCATGCCCGCGATCCACATTGGGGGCACCAACGGCAAGGGCAGCGTGGCGGCGCTGGTGGCCGCGGCGCTCGGTGAAGCGGGGCTCCGGGTGGGGCTCTACACCTCTCCCCACCTCGTGTCGTTCCGGGAACGGATGCTCGTTGCGGGCGTGCCGGTGAGCGAGGCGGCAATCGCGATGTGGACCACCAGGCTCGAGCCGCTGATCCTGGCCCGCGAGGCGACCTTCTTCGAAGCGACGACGGCGATGGCCTTCGCGGATTTCGCGGCGCGGGGCGCCGAGGTGGCGGTGATCGAAGTGGGCCTCGGCGGGCGGCTCGACAGCACCAATGTGGTGCGGCCCATGGTGAGCGCGGTCACCCGGATCGCGCGGGACCACACGAAGTACCTCGGCGATTCGCTCGGGGAGATCGCCCGGGAGAAGGCGGGCATCGCCAAGCCCGGCGCGCCTTTCGTGGTCGGCGAGACCGAGCCGCCGCTGGTCGAGGCGCTCCGCGCCGGAGCTGACGCTGCGAACCAGTGACGTGTTGCCGGGCCCTCCGATGC
>CAMLLJ010000072.1 GCA_946480845.1 uncultured Gemmatimonadota bacterium | reverse complement strand
GCGTCGGCGCCGTGCTCGAGGGGACGGTCCGGCGCGAGGGGAACCGCCTCCGCCTCGCCGCGCAGCTCAGCAACACGGCCGACGGGCTCTCGATCTGGTCGGAATCGTACCAGCGCGAAGTGAAGGACATCTTCGAGGTGCAGGACGAGCTTGCCCGGGCGATCGTCGCCGCGCTGGCGCCGAGGCTGGTGGCGCCGGAGGCAGCCGGTGCGGCGCCGGGCGCAGCCGTGGCGCCCGGGCCGACGCCGGGCCGGCGCAGCCGCGACCTCGCGGCCTACGATCTCTACCTCAAGGGCCGCTACTTCTGGCACCAGCGCGGCGAAGCGGCGCTGCGCTCGGCGGCAGCCCATTTCGAGGAGGCGATCGCCCGCGACCCGGCATTCGCCGCGGCCCACGCCGGGCTGGCCGACGCACTGGCCCTGCTCCCGGTCTACGGCGCCACGCCCTCCGATTCGGTGCTCCCCCTCGCCCAGACCCACGCCGAGCGGGCGATCGCCCTGGACAGCACGCTCGCGGAGGCGCATGCGACGCTCGGCCTGGTGTACCGCACCACCGGCCAATGGAGCCTGAGCGAGCGGTCGCTCCGCCGCGCGCTGGCGCTCGATCCCACCTCGGCGGCGGCGCACCAGTGGCACGGCGAGGTGCTGGTGATCACCGGCCGGCTCGCCGAGGCCGCGGCCGCGCTGCGCCAGGCGCACCAGCTCGATCCGCTCTCGCCCATCATCGCGGCCGAGCTGGGCTACATGCTCACCCTCGCCGGGGAACCGGAGGCCGGCATCGCGACGGGGAAGCGCGCGCTGGCGCTGGCCCCCGACCTCTGGACCGGCCACGCGTTCCTCGGCTCGTCGCACCTCTTCGCCGGGGACCCCGCGTCGGCCGTGCCGGCGCTGGAGCGTGCCGTTGCGCTCGCGCCCCAAGTCGCGCTTTTCCGCGGGGTGCTCGCGCTCGCGTACGCGAGGACCGGGCGCCAGGCGGACGCGAAGCGGCTCGCGGCCGCGCTGGAGCAGGACGCGGCGGCCGGCGGCGCGGCGTCGCCGGTCTCGGTGGCGTACATCGGGCTCGGCGAGCTGCCGCGAGCGCTCGATTGGCTGGAGCGCGCCGCCGCCGCGCGCGATCCATACCTGCTGCAGATGTCGCTCACGGCGACCTGGTTCGATCCGCTCCGCGGCGATCCGCGCTTTGCGGCCGTGGCGCGCGCGCTCGGCCTCGACCCGGCCGTCATGGCGCGGCGCACCGGGCGCTGATGGATTCGCTCGACGGCTGGGCCGTCACCCATCCGGGGCTCGAGGCCGTCACCGCCGCGGAGCTCAGCGCCATCGGCATCGTTCCCGGCCACATCGAGCCCGGCGGCATTGCGTTCCGCACCAGCCCTGCCGGCCTCTACGCCGCCAACCTGAGGCTCCGCACCGCCTCGCGCGTGCTGCTCCGCATCGCGACGTTCCACGCCCATACCTTCGCCGAGCTGGAGCGCCATGCCGCCAGGCTCCCCTGGGCCGACTACATCGCGCCCGGCGCCGGCGCGGCATTTCACGTCACCAGCCGCAAGTCGAAGCTCTACCACCAGCGCGGCGTGGCCGAGCGGCTGGCCGCCGCACTGGCGCGCGCGGTGCCGGGAGCGAGCGCCGGCGGCCCGGAGCGCTTCCACGTGCGGCTCTTTCGCGACCAGTGCACGGTGAGCGTGGATTCGTCGGGCGAACTGCTGCACCGGCGCGGATACCGCCAGGCCGTGGCGAAGGCCCCGCTCCGGGAAACGCTCGCGGCGGGCCTGCTGCTCGCGGCCGGCTGGGACGGGTCGGTGCCGCTGCTCGATCCGTTCGCGGGCTCGGGCACGATTGCGATCGAAGGCGCGCTGATCGCCCGGCGGATCGCACCGGGGCTCGGGCGCGGCTTCGCGTTCGAGGAGTGGCCGAGCTTCGAGCCGCCGGTCTGGCGCGAGGTGCGCGAGGCCGCGGAGGCGGAACGGCTCGCGCGTGCGCCGGCGCCGCTCATGGCCTCCGATCGCGATGCCGGCGCGGTGGCGGCCGCCGAGGCCAATGCCGCCCGCGCCGGCGTCTCCGCCGATCTGGAGATCCGCCGCGCCGCCGTCTCCTCGATTGCGCCCGGCGCCGAGCGCGGGCTCGTGGCCACCAACCCGCCCTACGGCGCGCGCGTCGGCGAGCGGAAGCGCCTGCGCGACCTCTACGCGCAGCTCGGCAACGTCCTGCGGCGCGCCTGTCCGGGGTGGGACCTGGTGATGCTCTCGCCGCACGCCGAGCTGGAGCGGCAGGTGGGGCTCGGCTTCAGGACGCTTGCGGAGACGTCGAACGGGGGACTGCGCGTGCGGCTGGTGCGAGCTCCCGTGCCGGAAGCTGCCGGAGTGCCTCGGTGAGCCGCTGCATGCGGTCGGCCAGCACGGCGTCGCTGCTGAGCCGGGCGTCCGCCTCACGCGAGCGCAGCGTGGACAGCTGGTCGAGCGTGCGCTCGACCGCTTCCGAAGGACTCACCTCGCGCTCAGGGCCCCGTCCGTAGCGGGTGGGCGAGCGGGTGCGCCAGACCCGGCGCACGTAACCGTGGAAGCGCCGGAGCGGCCGCTGGCTCGAGTTGTCGTAGAGCGGCTCGATCCGCGCGGGCTCATAGGGCATCTCCATCGAGCGGCACCAGTCGTCCCACTTGAAGGCACTGTGCCTCTTGTAGATCGCCACCGGGACCCAGGGCACCCGGAAGGCGTCGGCGACGATGGCCGCGTGCATCGCGTCGGCGATCACGAAGCGCGCGCCGGCGATCTTCCGGAGCAGGGACGGCACCGGCGCCGCGGGATCCAGGTACTCGAGCCCCGCCCGGCGGCAGAGCGGCCGCCAGTCGTAGTCGTGGGTGCCGAAGTGGTGCGGCATGAAGGCGACGGTTTTCCGCCGTGCCCCTGCAGGATCGAAGGCGAGCGTGGTGAGGTACGCCGGGTCGGCGATCGCCAGCCCGGGCGCGAGTCCCAGCCGTCCGGCCGTCAGCGGTCCGCGCACGAAGTGGAAGTGCCAGCGCTCGTCGAGCTGGGGCGGATCGCCGTAGCCGGCGCCGGCGCCGAAGACCACCTTGCGCGGCCCGGGCGGCGCCCGGTGGTTGAGCAGCGTGCCGATGCCCAGGAAGATCGTGTCGGCGCGGCCGTCGAAGAAGCCGGGGAGGAGCCGCGGCCAGAGCCAGGGATTGAGGTCGTCCCCGAAGTTGCCCCAGGCGTCGCGGTAGTAGTGGAGCTTCACGGCGCGACCGCGATGCCCGAGACGCGCGTGCCTGCCGGTAGGGGAATCGTCATGGCCAGCCATTCTAGCACCACGCAAGGGCCCGGACCGTGACCCTCGCCACTGCAGCTGCCGCTTACGTCATGGCGCCAGCGCCGCTCGCGCCAGCGCGTCGATGACGGCGCCCGGGCTCCGCCCGAGCGCGCGCGGCACGCTGGTATTGATGAGGAACGCGACGGCGATCCGGTGCTCCGGGAAGTACCGCATCTCGGTCACGTATCCCGGAAAGAACCCGCTGTGTCCCCAGCTCGGCCCGAGCGGCGTGGGCCGGACGATCACGCCCAGGCCGTAGCGCGCCTCGGGGCCGAGCTTCGCGGGGACGCCGTCCACCATCTCCGCCACCAGCGAAGCATCGAACGCCCGCCCTTCGTAGAGCGCCTTCGCCCAGCGCGCCAGGTCGCCCCCCGATACCGCGTAGCCCCCGCCTGCCCATTCGAACTGCGGATTGATGGCGAACTTCCCGTCCACGATCATCGCGTCGGTCCCGCCGAACGGGTTGCCGGGGCCGGCGTAGCCCTGGGCGAGGCCGGGAATCTCCCGGCGGTCCGAGGGGACCGTGCGGGCGAGCCCGAGCGGGCGCAGCAGCCGGCGCGCAATCTCGTCATTGAGCGTGGCGCCCGCGACCCGCTCGATGATCATGCCCAGCACGATGTAGTTGGTGTCCGAGTAGTCCCACCCGCCGCCGGCGGGGAAGGGGGCCTCGGTGTCGAGGATGTACGCCACCAGCTCCGCCGGCCGCCAGACCTTGTCGGGGTTCGCGGTGAGGTCCCGGGTGAATTCGGGCTTGAACTCGTAGCGCACCAGGCCGCTGGTGTGGTTCATGAGCATCCGCACGGTGATCGCCGCGGCGTTGGGCAGCCGGGAGAACCACGGCTCCGTGCCCAGGTACGTCGAGACCGGCTCGTCGAGCGCGAGCTTCCCCTCCGCAACGAGCTGCAGCGCCACCGCCGCGACGTAGGTCTTGCCGACGCTCCCGGCGAGCAGGAGGGCGTCCGGCCCGAGGGGCGTGCGGAGGGCGGTATCGGCGAGGCCGGTGGCGAGCGAGAGGACCTGACCGTCGGGCAGCGCGATGCCGGCACTCATGCCGGGAAACGTGCCCCCGGCCCGGATCGAGTCGAGGGCGGCCTGGACCCGCGCCCTGATGGCCGAAGCGGAAGCGGCGGGCGCCGCCGGCGCGGCGGATTGGGCGGCGACGCCGACGGGCAGGAGCGCGAAGGCGGCGATGGCGGCGAACCGGTGCAGACGCATCAAGTCACGGCTCCATAACGGGATACGGGCGCCGCCGAGAGTCGGTGGGCCCTCACCCGCTACGGCGCCGGGGGCCGCCGGGTTTCCGCACTGTCAAATTTCTAGATTCGGAAACTACTAGACGACAGAATCGCCGGCATGTGTTATAGTGGCCTCCCCGAACCCCTGAGGGCCGGCCCCGGACTGTCGGCCAGAGCGAGGACACCGTGTTGCCCAGTGTACGGCGGGACATCGATCTGCTCATGAAGCGGGAACAGTCGCACATCCGCTCGGACTATACCGACCGCGAGGTCCAGCTCTACGCGCGGAGTCTCGTGGTGGCGCTCACCGGCACCTGGACGTTCAGTGCCCTGCACGTGGACATCCACCTCTACCACGATGTCCGCTGGGACCAGCAGGACATCGAGCGCTACCGCCAGGCGCTCGAGGAGGTCTTCGGCGTGCAGATCCCTTCGATCCAGTTCTACTGCGCCCGCACCATCGACGACGTGTGCGGACAGGTCATGCGCGCGCTCCGGCGCGAGGGCCGCATCCGCCTGCTGACCCCGCCCGCGGCCTGACCGCGGGCGTCTTTCCCGCCAGACCAGAACCCTTTCGAGAAGGCACCCATGTTCACGGGCAAGGAGCCGCAGGAGATCGATGCCGCCACCGCGCGGAAGTACATCCAGAGCTGGCGGGGCCAGGCCGCGCCGGGGCACACCCGGGGCGGGTTCTTCGGCCGCGACGTGCTGGTGAAGATGCTGGCCCAGCCGTCCTGCGCCGGGCTCCGGATCTACCATGCGCGCCACGAGAAGGGGCACGATACCTTCGTGGTGGTCGCGGCCGATGCCGACGGGCGCGACCTGTGGCAGGGCACCGTCGCGGAGAACATGCAGCCGTGCCCGCCCTTCTGTCCCCCGGACGAGTAGGATGCGCGTCTACATTTCGAACGTCGGTGTCTATTCCTACCTGATTCCGCTGGCGGCGGCGCTGTACGGCCACAAGACGCTCTCGAAGCCCCTCAGGCTGCTGGGGATCTATGCGGGTGCCGCGCTCGCCGAGAGCATCTTCATGGTGTACGTGGCCTCGAGCGGCGAGTACAATCTCTGGGTCATTCACCTCTTCACGCCGGTCGAGGCCTGCCTGCTCCTGTGGATGTTCTCGCACTGGCAGCTCCGCGAGTCCGCCCGGATGGCCATGCTGATCGCGATCCCGCTCTACTTCGCGATCTGGGGAACGCTCCACCTGACGGTCGAGCCGCTCGCCGGCTATCCCGTATATTCGAAACCGGTGGAGTGCATGCTGCTGGTCGGCGCGGCCGCCTACACGCTGGTCACCCGCTCCCAGGCGCTGCTGACGCCGGCCATCCGGCATCCCTGGTTCCTGGTCAGCGTCGGCACGATGATGTACTTCTCGTTCGTGACGGTGCTCCAGCCGATCGCCCAGATGCTCAGGAACCGGAACGACCTGCTGATCGTCGCGTTCGAGATGAACGCCGCCATGGGCATCCTCGCCAACTTCCTCTTCGCGTGGGCGCTGCTGTGTCCGACTCCGCACCCCAGGTCTGGTGGGTCTTTCTCGCCGCCGCCGTCCTCGGCGGCGTTCTCGCAGCCTCCCTCATAGCCTCGGTGCTGATCCAGCAGCGGCGGTACCTCGCCACCACCCGGCAGTTCGGCGGCCGCGTCCTCGCGGCCCAGGAAGAGGAGCGCGCCTGGATCGCGCGCGAGCTGCACGACGACCTGATCCAGCGGGTCGCCATGATCGGGCACGACCTGGAGCAGTTCGAGCGCGGCGCCGTGGAGCCGGTCCGCCTCGCTGGGATCCGCGAGGAGTTGCACGACCTCGCCGGCGAGATCCGCCGGCTCGCGCACCGGATGCACCCGGCGGTCCTCGATCACCTCGGCCTGTCGGCGGCGCTCGCCCAGCTGGTGGCGGAGTTCGACCAGCAGGGCCTTCACGTCCGCCTCGACTCGGCCGTGCCCGCCGAGTCGGTGTCCCCCGACGTCTCCACCTGCCTGTACCGGATCGCCCAGGAGTCGCTGCGCAACGTCGCGCGGCATGCGGGAGTGCCGGAGGCCCAGCTCCGCCTCCGGCCGGATGGCCGGGGGGTGCTGCTGGAGGTCGAGGATGCGGGACGGGGATTCGATCCCGCGTCGGCCACCGCGCGCGCGGGACTCGGCCTCACCAGCCTCGCCGAGCGGATCCGGCTGGTGCACGGGCGGCTCTCCATCCGCTCCGAGCCGGGGCAGGGCACCCGGATCTCGGCGTGGGCGCCGGCCGCGCTGTCGGCCTGAGATGGTGTCCCGGCCGCGCCTCCTGCTGGTCGACGATCACGCCCTCATGGCGGAGGGCCTCCGTGCCATGCTCGAGCCGGAGCACGAGGTCGTGGGAGTGATCGGCAACGGGAAGGAGGTGCTCGCCGGCGTCGAGGTCCACCGGCCGGACGTCGTCCTGCTCGACCTGAGCCTTCCCGGCCGTGGCGGGCTCGAGATCACCGCGGAGCTGCGCAAGCGGCACCCCGAGGTGCGGGTCCTCATCGTCACCATGCACGCCGACCGCATCTACGCCGACGAGGCGATCAAGAACGGCGCCTCGGGCTACGTGCTCAAGCTGGCGCGGGCCGAGGAGCTGCGGCACGCCATTGCGGAGGCGCTGAAGGGCCACCAGTACGTGACCCCGCTCCTGTCCGAGCCGGGGCTCCAGCACGGCGAGCAGCTCCGCCCGCGCGGGCTCCAGGAATCCGCACTCGAGGCGCTCACCGAGCGGCAGCGCGAGGTGCTCCGGCTCATCGCCACCGGCGCCACCACCCACGCGATCGCGGACCAGCTCGGCGTGAGCACCCGCTCGGTCGAGTTCCACCGGGCGCGGATCAAGCGGGTGCTCGGGCTCAGGAGCACGGCGGCACTGGTGCGCTATGCGGCGGCGGAGGGGCTGGTCTGAGGGGCGTCGGCGCGGTAGGATGACCGGAAGCGTGGCCCGCGCGTTCCGCCCCCTGGAGGCAGCATGCCGGATCGTCCGTCGCATCCGCAGTTCACCGTCGGCGGGGACCTCGACGAGCTTCGCCTCTCGGTGCGCATCACCGGCGACGACCTCGACCCGCAGGCGGTCACCGGCCTCCTCGGCATCGAGCCCACCTTCGCCGCCCGGAAGGGCGACGTGCGCGAGTCCTCGGGGCAGCCGGTCATCCAGCGCACCGGCGTCTGGTACGTGGACCTCGCGGAGTCGAAGGAATGGGTCCTCGACGACGCGATCACGACCCTGCTCACCCACCTCCCCTCCGATCCGTCGGTCTGGCGCACGCTCGCCGAGACCCACACGATCGACCTGCTCTGCGGCGCGTTCCTGCTCGGCTGGAACCGCAGCTTCGTGCTCGCGCCCGCCACGCTCGAGGCGCTGGCCGTCCGTCACATGGCACTGAGCGTGGACATCTACTGCGAAGAGGAGCGCCGATGAGTCACGAGCTGACCACCACCGCGTTCACCATCGACGGCTACCGGGTCGTCACCAGCCTCGGCCTGGTGCGCGGCATCAGCGTCCGCTCCCGCTCGGTGTTCGGCACCATCGGCGCCAAGCTCGAGACCCTCTTCGGCGGCAACATCGCCCTGCTCACCACGCTCTGCGAGAAGACCCGGCGGGAGGCGTTCGAGATCATGCTCCAGCACGCGGAGGGGATCGGCGCCAACGCCGTGATCGGCGTGCGCTACGACGCGACCGAGCTGATGCCCGGCGTGAGCGAGGTGCTCTGCTACGGGACGGCGGTGGTGGTGGAGGAAGACCAGCGCAGGCTCGAGCCATGATGGTGTCCGCGAGCGACTGACCAGCCCCCGCGACCCATGCCGCACGACTACACGATCGACGAGGCCGAGAACATCCTCTATCTGACCAGCACCGGCACGGCGGAGCTCGACGGCATCAATGCGTTGATGGAGCGCATCGCAGCCGACCCGCGCGTCGGCCGGGCCACGCGCGTCCTCGTGGATGCGCGCGAGCTCGAGCTCGACCTGCCCACGGCCCAGCTCGAGAAGATCGCCGAGTGGCACGCCTCCGAGCTCGGGGCGGCGCGCACCTCGGCGGTCATCATCCAGCCCGGGCTCGGCTACGGCCTGGCCCGGATGCTGAGCGCGATGTCCGAACGCCGCGGCGCCCGGCTCGCCGTCTTCACCGACTACGACGACGCGCTGGCCTGGCTCCGGTCCCAGGCGCACGACCCGGACTCGCGATGACCCGCCCCCGCGACGAGGAAGGGCTCGACCCCGAATCGTGGGACGCCATGCGCGCCCTCGGGCATCGCATGGTCGACGACATGATGCGGTACCTCGAGCAGGTCCGCGACCGCCCCGCCTGGCAGCCGGTGCCCGGGTCGGCGAAGGCCGCGCTCGACCGCCCGCTTCCCCGCGCGCCGGAAGGCGCCGAGCAGGCGTATGCCGACTTCGTGACCCACGTCCTCCCCTATCCGCTCGGCAACATCCATCCCCGGTTCTGGGGCTGGGTGATCGGCACCGGCACGCCGCTCGGCGCGCTGGCCGAGATGCTCGGCGCCGCCATGAACCCGAACGTGGGCGGCGGCGACCACGGCGCCAACTACGTCGAGCGCCAGGTGCTCGAGTGGTGCAGGGAGCTGTTCGGCTTCCCGGCCGGCGCGAGCGGGATCCTGGTCTCGGGCGGCTCCATGGCCAACCTGGTCGGCCTCGCCGTGGCCCGGAACGAGATGGCCGGGTACGACGTGCGCCGCCTCGGCGTCGCCGCCGCACCGGCGCCCTTCACGCTCTACGGCTCCGCCGAGATGCACAGCTCGGTCCAGAAGGCGGTCGAGCTGCTCGGGTTCGGCAGCGAGGCGCTCAGGCTGGTGCCGGTGAATCCGGCATTCGAGGTGGACGCGGGGGCGCTCGAGCAGATGATCGCCGAGGACCGGGCCGCGGGCCGGCGCCCGCTCTGCATCATCGGCAATGCAGGCACCGTCAATACCGGCGCCATCGACGACCTGGCGCGGCTGGCCGACATCGCCGCGCGCGAGCGGCTCTGGTACCACGTGGACGGCGCGTTCGGCTCGCTCGCGGTGCTCGATCCGGAGCTGGCGCCCCGGCTCGCGGGGATGGAGCGCGCCGACTCGCTCGCCTTCGACCTGCACAAGTGGCTGTACGTGCCCTACGAGGCGGGGTGCACGCTGGTGCGGCGGGCGGCGGCGCACCGCGACACCTTCTCGCTCACCCCCGGCTACCTGGCCCACGCCGAGCGCGGTGCCGCGGGCGGCGAGCTCTGGTTCAGCGAGTACGGCATCCAGCTCTCCCGCGGCTTCCGGGCGCTCAAGGTCTGGATGTCGTTCAAGGAGCACGGGATCGACCGCTACGGGCGGCTGATCCGCCAGAACGTGGACCAGGCGCGCTACCTGGAGCGGCTGGTGGAGCAGGCCCCCGACCTCGAACTGCTGGCGCCGGTGCCGCTCAACATCGTCTGCTTCCGCTACTGCGGCGCCCTCCGCGACGGGGCCGCCCTCGACGCGCTCAACCGCGAGCTGCTCATGCAGCTGCACGAACGGGGCATCGCGGTGCCCTCCAATGCCACGCTGGGCGGACGCTTCGCCATCCGGGTGGCCATCACCAACCACCGGAGCCGGCGCGAGGACTTCGAGCTGCTGGTCCGCGAGGTGGAGGCCATCGGCCGCGAGCTGGAAACCCGGCCCCCCGGCGCCCCGTAGGTGCGGGAGATTTCGCACGCTCGCCTCCCTCAATCGGCTTCCCGAGGTCTCCCCATGCGCATTGCCGTTGCCCTCCTCGGCCTTTCCCTGGCCGCCATGCCCGCCACCGCCGTCGCCCAGGCCGCGAAGGCGCCATCGCGGTCCGCCGACTCGGCCGCCGTCCTCCGGGTCGCCGAGAGCGTCTTCGACGCGATGCGGAAGCGCGATACCGTGATGCTCAAGGCCGCCTTCGCGCCCGACGCCCGGCTCACCACCGCCGCCGTGGCGCGCGACGGCTCGCCCCGGATCATGTCCGAGAAGCTGGAATCCTTCGTGTCGGCCCTGTCCCAGCCCAGCGACAGCGTCTGGGACGAGAAGACCTTCGAGCACGAGGTCCGCATCGACGGCAACCTGGCCACCGCCTGGATGGAATACGACTTCTACCTGGGCTCGCGCTTCTCCCACTGCGGTGTGGACGCCTTCCAGCTTGCCCGCTTCGCCGAGGGGTGGAAGATCGTGGCGCTGGCGGACACCCGGCAGCGCGAAGGCTGCCCCCGGACGCCCCCCGCTCCCGGAAACTGAGCCGCGGGGTATAATTGTCGCTCCCGATCCACCATCACCCAGGAACCGCAGGGACTCCATGCTGACAGGTCTGTTCGCCCTCGCCGCGGTGTTGCAGCAGGCGCCGCAGGCGACGGCTCCCGCGCTCGCGGAATCGCCGATCGCCCGGATCGAAGTCGCTACCGGGCCGGAGGTTACGCTCACCGCCGGGGACTCGCTGATGATCCAGGCCCGCGCGCTCGACGCGAACGGGCAGCCGGTGCCCAACGCCACGCTGCGCTTCTTCCCGTCCGGCGGCTACTTCGAGGGCCGGGTAGACTCGGTCGGCATGGTGCGATCGGGATCCACCGGCTCGCTGGTGGTGAGCGTGGTCGGCTCGGTGCCCGGCTCCAAGCCGTTCGTCGAGCGGATCCGGGTCCGCATGGTGCCGGGACCGGCGGCCAGGGTGGCGGTGACACCGGCGGTCACGCGCATGGTGACGGGCCAGCGGCTCCGCCTGGCCGGGAAGGCGTACTCGAAGGCGGGTGACGCCCGGAGCGATGCCGTCACCTGGCGGAGCTCGGCGCCCGCCATCGCGCGCGTCTCCAACGACGGCGTGCTCACCGCCGTCGCCCCCGGCCGCGCTACCATCACCGCGGCGGTCGAGGGCGCCAGCGAGCGCGTCGCCGTGCAGGTGGTGCCCAACACCATCGCATCGGTGCGCATCACGCCGGCGCGCACCGACGCGAAGGAGGGCGACGTGATCCGCTTCACCGCGGAGCCGCGCGATGCCGCGGGCCGGCCCATCGCGGGGCTCACGCCGCAGTGGAGCTTCTCGCCCGGCAACGGGCAGATGGACGCCGACGGCGCCTTCGTCGGCTATGAGCCGGGCGCCTACCTCGTCACCGCGAGCTTCGGCACCCGCACCGCGGATGTCCCGGTGACGCTCGCCGCGCGCGACGTGCGGCGCCCCGCCACCATCGTGGGCCGCCTCCCCCGCACCCGCTTCACCACCGAGGAAGTGTGGATCCACCCGGGCGGGAAGTTCGCCTACCTGGGGAGCGGCAGCGGCGGCGACGTCATGTACGCCATCGACATCAGCGACCCGTCGAAGCCGACCGTCACCGACTCGATCATCTCCAACACCCGCCGCGTGAACGACGTCATGTCCACGCCGGACGGCAAGTTCCTCGTCTTCACCCGCGAGGGCGCCTCCGACCGCAAGAACGGCATCGTCATCGCGTCGATCGAGGACCCGGCGCACCCGAAGGTGATCTCGGAGTTCACCGAGGGGGTCAACTCGGGAGTGCATTCGGCGTTCGTGTACCGGCAGGAGAAGTACGGCACCCACGTCTACCTCACCAACGACGGCACCGGCGCGATCCACATCGTGGACATCAGCGACCCGTACCACCCGAAGGAAG
>CAMLLJ010000071.1 GCA_946480845.1 uncultured Gemmatimonadota bacterium | reverse complement strand
TGCCCGTTCGGCGGTTTTCAAGACCGCTGCCTTAAACCACTCGGCCACCACGCCCGGCGGGAGCAAGATACGCGTCGTCAGCCCTCGACCGCCACCCACTCGGCGGCGTGCACGGGCACCGTCGCGCCTTCCGCCGGCACCGGCTCGTCCCACTCCAGCCTGAGCTCCGCGGCCGCGCCGCCGATCCATCCGGTCGCGTGCCGATGGCGTCCCATGTCCACCACTCGTGCCACCTGCAGCTCGAAGCCGATCGCTCCCGGTCCGCGCCGAAGCCCACCCGGCGGCACCGCGAGCAGCTTCCCCGAAGCCGACTCCAGGATGGCATAGCCGAGGAGCTCGGCCGTCGCCCGGTCGGGCGGCGCGCGATACACGGCGCCGCTCTCGCCCTCGGCGGTGACGCGGCCGCCGATCAGCACCACCAGCCGCTCCGCGAGCCGGAACGCCTCCTCACGGTCGTGGGTGACGACCAGCGTCGTGGTCGCCGCCGGCACGGTGCGGAGCAGGAGCGGCAGCTCCTCGAGCAGCGTCCGCCGCATGATCCGGTCCACGCCCGTCAGCGGCTCGTCGAGCAGCATCACCGGCGCCGCGAGGGCCAGCGTCCGCGCCAGGTTCACACGCTGCGCCTCGCCCGCCGAGAGTCGTGTGGCGCGCCGGTCGAGCAGCGAGGCGATCCCGCACTCGCGCGCGACGCGCTCGATCCGCCGCTCGCGCTCGGCAGGCTCGATGCCCCGCAGCTCGAGGCCGAGCGCGAGGTTGGAGCGCACGTCGCCGCGGAGGAATACTGCCTCCTGGAAAGCGATGGCCACGTCGCCCCGCCTCCGCTCGCCCGCGCCGAAAGTGACTGTTCCCGCCGACGGCCGGTCGAGCCCCGCGATCACCCTGAGCAGCGTGGACTTGCCCGAGCCATTCGGCCCGAACACCGCTGTCGTCGAGCCGGCCGGGAAATTGAGCGCGGGCAGGTCCAACACCATTCGGCCGTCGCGCTCGAACCGGAGCCCGCGAATCGAGATGCCGCTCATGCAGTCTCGCTCATGGCGTCCCGCTCACGACGCGGCACTCACCCATCCCGCCGCTGCTGCAGCCAGGTGAGCGTGAGGGTGACCGCGAACGCCAGCCCCAGCAGGATGAGGCCGAACGCGACCGCCTGCGCGACCTCGCCGCGCCCCGTCACCGTCACGATGGCGGTCGTCAGCACGCGCGTGCTCCCGCGCAGGTTGCCGCCCACCGCCATGGACGCGCCGACCTCAGACACTACCGCCCCGAACCCCGCCATGATCGCCGCGAGCAGCCCGAGGCGCGCCTCGCGGCTGATGAGCCGGAGGGTGCGCAGCCGGCTCGCGCCGAGCGAGGTGAGGAGGTCGGGGAGGCGGGGCGGGAGCGCCTGGATGGATGCCGTGGTGAAGCCGATGACCAGCGGTGTCGCGATGGCAAACTGCGCGATCACCATCGCGCCCGGCGTGTAGATCAACTCGAGCCCGCCGAACGGCCCGCTCCGCGCGAGCAGCAGCCAGACGACGAGCCCCACCACCACCGGCGGCATCCCCATGCCGGTGTTCACCGCGGCCAGCAGCAGTGTGCGGCCGCGGAACCGCCCGCGCGCGAGGGCGTAGCCCGCCGGCACGCCCACGATCATGGCGAGCGCCGTCGCCGTGCCGGAGATGAAGAGCGTGCGGCCGATGACGCCGTAGAGCTCGGCGTCGCCGCGGAAGAGCATCGCGAGCGCTTCAGCGAGGCCGGTCGCGAGGTCCCGCATCGGCGGTGTCGGGAACGTAGAGCGGCCGGCCGAAGCGGGCGGCGCCGAAGCGGCCGATCAGATCCTGTGCAGCAGGGGACACGAGGTACGCCACGAACGATTCCGCCGCGGCCCGGTCCACGCCCGGGTGCCGCTCGGGGTTCACCACCCACGCGTGGTAGATGTTGTGCAGGCGCGCATCGCCCTCGAAGACGGGCACGAGACTGAGCCGCTCGCGGAAGGCGAGCCAGGTTGCGATGTCGGAGAGGGTGTAGGCCCGCCGCTGGTCGGCGAGCAGGAGGGTGGCGCCCATGCCCTGGCCGGTCTCCTCGCGGCGGACGACGGAGTCGAGCGCCACTCCCGCCTCCTGCCAGAGCGCCAGCTCGCGGATCTCGGTGCCCGAGCCATCGCCGCGGGAGACGAAGGGCCCCGTCCGCGCGATGGCCCGGAGCGCCTCGAGCAGCCCGCCGGCACCGGCCGCGCCAGCCGGGTCGTCCGGCGGGCCGAGCAGGAGGAACTCGTTGCGCATGATCCGCCGCCCGCCGACGATCTCGCCTTGCGCAGCGCGTGCCTGCTCAGCCTCGGGCGCGTGCACCAGCACCACGTCGGCGTCCCCGCGGCGGGCCATTTCCAGTGCGGCGCCGGTGCCGATGGCGATCACCTTCACCTGGATCCCGGTGCGGGAGCTGAACGGGGGCAGCAGCGAATCGAGGAGGCCGGTGTCCTGCGTGCTGGTCGTAGTGGCGAGCACCAGCCCGGGCGCACTCGGCGCACAGGCCGCCCCGACGATGATGCCGACGGCGAGGAGGCCAGTGAGCCCCCTCCGCCGGCTCATGGCTGCGGACCGCCGATGTTGGCGCGCACCGCGGCCGCGATCGAGTCGGACCGCACCGCCAGCTCCGCATTCCCGCGCGAGTTGTACACCTCGGTCATCGCGCCGTACACGATCGCGTAGAGCTGGAGGATGCTCGACGACGGCGGGTCCACCCAGCCGCGCGGGCGCTGCACGGTGGCGCTCTGCCAGTGGTAGGCGTTCCACAGCAGCTCGGAGCTGCGGGGGACGTCCACGTAGCCCAGCATCGCGGAGGCGACGATGGAGTCGTTGGGCACGACCACCGAGTCGCTCACCCGGCGCACCAGCCCCTGGGAGACGAGATAGGGGCTGAGCCCGAGCGTCTGGTCGGGATAGCCGCCCGCGCTCCAGGCGAAATAGATGGGGCGCTTGCCGATGTTGTCGCGGATGAGCACCGCGGTCATCAGGTCCTGGAGCAGCAGGTACTGCGCGCCGAAGCGGATCACCACATTGCCGAACTGCAGCGGCTGGCTGGGCGCGGCGCCGATGTCCGGAAGGAGCAGTGAGTCCGACAGCTGCTCCTCGGTGAGCGACACCACCGGTCCCGCCGGCTTCGGCCACCGGGCAGCGGAGCTCCGCTCGGCGCTCGAGTCGGAGAGCTCGATCCCCGGCTCGTCGGGGCGCGGGCGCCAGAGTGCCACCGACGCGCCGGGCTGGAAGGTGTCCGCCTCGCGGCGCCGGATCTGGCGCAGGTGCCAGCGGGTGTTCATCAGCGACAGGTTGGCCAGCGTCACGTCGCGCCGGATCCCTTCGACCTCCTGCGCGAACCAGAGCGGGAAGGTGTCGTTGTCGCCCGCCGTGATCAGGATGCCGTACGGCTCCACCGACTGGAGGATGTCGATGGCGAAGTCGTGCGCCAGGGTCTCGCCGGCGCGGGACGCGGTGAGCCGGTTTCCCAGGAGCGGCACGAGCGCGAGCGCCAGCACCGAGCTCGCCACGGCCCAGCGCCCCCGTTCGGTGCCGCGGTCGCGCAGCGACTCGACGATGCTCTTCATCAGCGCGCCGAAGCCGAGCGCCACCAGCACGCCGAAGAAGGAGAACGAGGCGACGAAGAAGTAGTCGCGCTCGCGTACCTCGCGCTCCAGCGTGCGGTCGGGATAGATCGAGAACCCGTACTTGAAGTTGAGGTAGTAGATCAGCATCACGGTGAGCGTGAAGAACAGCGCGAGCGCCGCCAGGCCGGCCCGGCGGTCGCGGCGGATCAGGGTCCAGAGCCCGGTCACGCCCAGCACCGTGAAGATGGCCGTGGCCACCGGCGCAAACGCGGTCCAGTCGCGCGCGAACTGCCAGCGCCAGTACTGCCAGTAGTTGGCGAGCTGGTCGAAGAAGCTCCCCGTCTGCCGCTCGAAGACCGACGGCTTGCCGTACTGGACGCGGTTGAGGACGTCCTTGAGCGCCTGGCTGAAGAAGCCCACCGGCTCGCCCTCGTTGATGGGCGGGTACTGGCCGGCGCGGATGGGCAGGTAGATGTAGTTGATCGAGAGGCCCACGATGACGACGCTGATGACGCCCACGATCACCGCCGGGCGGAGCAGGGCGCGCCAGTCGGTCCACAGCACGTAGATCCCCACCAGCGGGATCGCCAGGACGCCCATCATGTGGTTTGTCGAAGTGAGCGCCAGAAGGTACGCGATGAGCACCAGCAGGTGGTCGCGCCGGAGCCCGCCCTCGGTGTCGGCCCAGCGCACCGCGAGCCAGGCGATCAGCGCGATCGAGAGCATCGAGACGGTGTACACCTTCTCGTTCACCACCGACTGGTTCCACACGGTCCAGCTCAGCGCGCCCACCAGCGTGCCCGCGGCCGCCGAGGCGATGCGGGCCCAGCGCAGTGGCACGATCTCGCGCAGCCAGCGCTCCGCCACCAGGAACCAGAGCGCCGCCGACGCCGCGCTGGTGATGGCCGCGAAGAGGTTGATGCGCATCGCGTAGGAGCTCGCCAGCGGCAGCAGGCCCCAGACGTGCGCCATCAGGGTGAAGAGCGGGTTGCCTGGCGGGTGGGGGATGCCGAGGACCTTGGCCGCGGCGATGTACTCCGAGGTGTCCCAGAACGCCGTCGTGGGCGACAGGGTCAGGAAATAGATCACGAACACGACGGCGCCGGTCACGGCGGCCCAGCGGTAGGGCGGGCGGTCGGGTCTGTCCACGGTCATGGAGTCGTCGGGTCCGGGTTCAGTGCCTGAACTGGCGGCGGCCGGTCATCACCATCGCGATGCCGTGCCGGTCGGCGGCGGCGATCACCTCGGCGTCCCGCACCGAGCCGCCCGGCTGCACGATCGCCGTCACGCCCGCCTCGGCGGCCTGCTCCACGCCGTCGGCAAAGGGGAAGAAGCCGTCGGAGGCGAGCACCGAGCCCGCCGGATCGTGCCCCTGCTGGCGCGCCTTGTACACCGCCATGTGGGCGGCGTCCACGCGGCTCATCTGGCCGGCGCCGATGCCGATCGCCTGCTCGTTCCGCGCGAGGAGGATGGCGTTCGACTTGACCGACGCCACCGCGGCCCAGGCGAAGCGCAGGTCGCTCCACTCGGCGTCGGACGGGGCGCGCTCGGTGGCGACGCTCCAGCCGTCCTCCGATGCACTGAACACGAAGGTGTCCTGCACCAGGAAGCCGCCGCGCACGCGCTTGTAGTCGAGCGCGCCCACCGGACGCGAGATCGGCAGCTCGACCACCCTGAGGTTCTTCCGCGTGGCGAAGACGCCGAGCGCCTCCTCATGGAACGACGGCGCGACGACCACCTCGACGAAGAGGTCCGCCATCGCCCGCGCGGTCGCCTCGTCCACCACGGTGTTGAACGCGATCACCGAGCCGAAGGCGGAGACCGGATCGGTGGCCCGCGCGCGCGCGAACGCCTCCGCGGCCGAGCCGCCGACGGCGATGCCGCAGGGCGTGGTGTGCTTGATGACCGCGCAGGCGGGACGCGCCGCCCAGCAGGCCACCGTGGCCATCGCGGCGTCGAGGTCGAGGAGGTTGTTGAAGGACAGCTCCTTCCCCTGGCGCTGGGCGAGGTCGCGCATGCCGCGCGGCTCCTCGGTCACGTAGAGCGCCGCGCGCTGGCCGGGGTTCTCGCCGTAGCGCAGCGCCTGCATCCGCTCCATGGCGACGCCGATGCGCGTGGGCAGCCCCTCTTCGGCCGGGGTCAGGTAGTGGGCGATCGCAGCGTCGTAGTCGGCCGTGTGGGCAAAGACCTTGGCCGCCAGCTCGCGGCGGAGCCCGGCCGGCACGTCGCCCTTCCGCAGAACCTCGAGCACCGTGCGATAGTCGGTCGGGTCCACCACGGGCAGCACCCAGGCGTGGTTCTTGGCCGCGGAGCGCAGCATCGACGGCCCGCCGATGTCGATGTTCTCGATCGCGTCGTCGAAGGTGACGCCCTGGCGCGCGATGGTGGCCTGGAAGGGATAGAGGTTCACCGCCACGAGGTCGAATGGCAGGATGGCGTGCTCGCGGAGGGCTGCAGCGTGCTCGGGAAGGTCGCGCCGAGCCAGCAGGCCGGCGTGGACCTTGGGGTGGAGCGTCTTGACCCGGCCGTCGAGGATCTCGGGGAAGCCGGTAACCTCATCCACCGTGGTGACCGCGACGCCGCCGGCGCGAAGTGCCGCGGCCGTTCCGCCCGTCGAGACGATTTCCCAGCCCAGCGAGGCGAGGCCCTGGGCGAACTGCACGATCCCGCGCTTGTCGCTTACCGAGACCAGGGCGCGCGGCACGACGATCCTTTCACACTTGCTCCGACGAGAGGGGTAGGGGAACCGGGCGCCCCGCGGCAGCCGCGGCACGGACGACCGCCGGCAGCAGGCGGTGCTCGGCCGCGAGGACGCGCGCGGCCAGGGTGTCCGGGGTGTCGCCCGGGACGACGGGGACACGCTCCTGCGCGAGGATGGCGCCGCGGTCGTATTCCTCGTCCACGAGGTGCACGGTTGCGCCACTCTCGCGGGCGCCCGAGTCGAGCACCGCCCGATGCACCCGTGCGCCGTACATCCCGGGCCCGCCGAAGGCAGGGAGCAGCGCCGGATGCACGTTCACGATACGCCCGCGCCAGGCAGCCACGACGTCGCGCGGCACCAGCTTGAGGTACCCCGCGAGCACGATCAGGTCCACGCCGTGCTCTTCGAGGAGGGCGAGCCATTCCGCGCCGTTCGCCGGGTCGGCGAGGGTCACGGCGGGCACGCCGCGCGCCCGCGCCCGCTCGAGCCCTCCCGCCTCCGGACGGTTGCTGAGCACCAGCACCACCTGCGCTTCGCTTCCGGGCGGAAACGCGGCGAGGAGCGCACCGAGATTGCTGCCGCCCCCCGAGACGCAGACCGCCACCCGCATCGGCATGGCGGGAAAAGGTAACGGAGGCGTCGTGATTCGCATAGCGGGCGGGCAATGCGCCAGCACGGCGCGCTCCGCGCCCGGCGGCAGGTGCCGGAAGTAATTGCACCACAGCAGGATAGGCCGACCCTGCGGAGCGCATTTCTGCTGGTATGCTCGTTGCAATTCGGACGCTGGAACCCGGCACCCATCCACCACAAGAGGTCGTCCGCATGACCCGCACTCCTCTCAGGCTCGCCGCTGCGGCCGCGCTCGTGGCGCTGATCGCCGGCTGCGAAGCGCCCCAGCCACTCGGCCCGGCGGGCTCGGTGGCGGACTTCATCTCCCGCGTCAGCACCGCCGACGGCGCGGTGCAGGCGGTGCTCCGTGACGGCACGGCGCCGGTCGCCTCGACCGCGGCGGCGCCGACCGTGCCCGCCGCCGGCACCGCGGTCAACGGCGGCAGCGCCAAGTTCCCGGTCGAGTCGGCGAGTGAGTTCACGACGGTCTACGTCTGGCTCCTCGGCGCCGACGACTACTGGGAGCTGACCCTGCCGGCCGGCGCCTCGCTGAGCGACGTCGTGGTGGGCGTGGCGCCGCAGGTGGGTGCCTCGACGCTCCGCCTCCAGTACGGCGTCGGAAGCGGCGGCACCGTGAGCCAGTACGCGGCGCAGAGCCTTCGCGTCTACCGGGTGGGTAATGGCGACGTGCAGGTGAGCGTCTCCTGGACCGGCGCGAGCGACGTGGACCTCCACGTCTACGATCCCTCCGGCGAGAAGGTGTACTTCGGCAACCTGACGGCGGCCTCCGGCGGGACGCTCGACCTCGACTCGAACGCCGCCTGCAACCTCGACAACGTGAACAACGAGAACATCGTCTGGCCGGTGGGTGGGGCGCCGCACGGGGAGTACCGGGTCGTCGTCAGCTACTGGGACGACTGCGGCGTGGCTCGCAGCGATTACGTGGTCACGGTACAGGCGGCGGGCCTCGAGCCGCAGGTCTTCTCGGGCAGCTTCGTCGGCGTGGCCGGCGCGAATCCAGAAGCGGAGATCACGACCTTCACCTATTGACGCCGGGAAGGGCAGCGACGCCGGAGCGCCTCGCGGTGCTCCGGCGTTCGCATTTCCGTTCCCCTGGCGCGAGAAGGTGTCGGTGCAGGCAACGGCCGCCGGATCGTCTCTACGGCCAGCCCCGCGATCCCGCGTCCCCTCATCACGGCGTTCGATGCTGCACGTCCGCTGCGGTCACGACATCATCGGCAAGCTCCGGTCTGCCGGGGTCCCCGGCGAGTACCTGGTCTGGGCCGACCCGCTCTGCCAGGGCCCCACCCGTGCCGCCAATGGCGAGCCCTGGTACGAGCTGCGCGCCCGCTTCATCGCGCGCGCATACGGCGGTGATGCCGGCCGGATCGCCGAGTCGCTCCGCGCGGCCGACGACGCGCTCGACCGGCACGACGCGGGCGACGAGCTGGTCCTCTGGTTCGAGCACGACCTCTTCGACCAGGCGATCCTGGTCCACCTGCTCGACCGGCTGGCGAAGCGAAGGGGCGCGGGTGCGTTGTCCATCGTAACGCTCGACGCCCATCCCTCGGTGCCGCGCTTCGTCGGGCTCGGCAATCTCGACGAAACCGCGCTCGCGGAGCTGTTCGAGCGGCGGATGCCGGTCACGCCCGCCATGCTGGCCGCCGGCAGCGCGGGCTGGGCCGCGCTGCGCGCGCCGACGCCCGAGCCGGCCACGGAGCTCGCCCGCAGCGGGCTGGATGCGCTGCCGTACCTGCCGGCGGCGCTCGCCCGCCACCTGCGCGAGCTGCCCTCGACGGAGAACGGGCTCGGCCGCACCGAGCAGCTCGCCCTGGAGGCGGTGGAGGCCGGCGCCGCCACGGCGGGAGCGGTCTTCGAGCAGGTGCAGGCGCGGGAGCCGGCCCCGTGGCTCGGTGACGCGATGCTCTATGCGATCCTGGCGGCGCTCGCCCGGATGCGCACGCCGCTCATCCGCCTGGGAGGATCGTGGCCGGCGGACGGGGCCGGCTTCGGCGCCTCGCGCGTCGGACTCACCGACGGTGCGCGTGCCGTGCTCGGGCGGAAGGTGGACGCGGTGGCGCTGGCGGGGATCGAGCGGTGGGTCGGCGGGGTCGAGCTGCGCGGCACCCGGGCCGCGTGGCGGTGGGACGAGACTACTCGGCGTCCAGTGCCCGGGTGAGCGCGTCGGCAACCGCCGTGCAGCTTTCCGCGGAGAGCGTGCGCGGGTCGAGCAGCACGCGGCCTTCCGCCACGCGGGCGACCACGGGGGGATCGCCGAGCCGGAGCCGGAGGGCGAGCGCGTCGGGGCCGAGCGGGCCGGGGTCGAGCTGGACCAGCGTGGTCGGCAGGTCCGCGTCGGGAAACGCACCGCCGCCAACCGCGGATGATCCGGGGACCAGCACCGGCGCCAGCGCGCGCGGGCACGCCGCCGCAAGCGCCGCGGCGCGGTGCGCGATCGATTCAGCCGACTCGGTGAGCATGGCGAGCACCGGGATCTCGCGCCGGGCCGTCTCCGGATCATCGTAGAGCGCGAGCGTCGCGTCGAGCGCGGCGAGCGTCATCTTGTCGGCCCGGACGGCCCGCGCCAGCGGGTTGTGCCGGCACCGCTCAATAGCCCCCCTGGTGCCCACCAGGATGCCCGCCTGCGGCCCGCCCAGCAGCTTGTCCCCGCTGAACAGCACGACGTCGGCTCCCGCAGCCACGGCGGCGCGCACCGAGGGCTCACCGGTGAGGCCGTACGGCGCGAGGTCCGCCAGCAGCCCGCTCCCGACGTCGTGGATGAGCGGGATGCTCGCATCGCGCGCGAGGGCGGCCACGTCCTCGGGCGCCGGCGTCGCGACGAACCCGTGCTGGGCGAAGTTGGAGCGGTGCACCAGCAGAACGGCGCCGGCGCCGCGGAGCGCATCGCGGTAGTCGCGCAGGTGAGTGCGATTGGTGGTTCCCACCTCCCGCAGCATGACGCCCGCCCTGGCGATGATCTCCGGAATCCGGAACGAGCCCCCGATCTCGATCAGCTCGCCGCGCGAGATCACCACGTCGGCGCCCTCTGCCAGCGAGTTGAGCGCGAGCACCAGGGCGCCGGCGGCGTTGTTGACCACCAGTGCGTCCTCGGCGCCGGTGAGCCGCACCAGCCGCTCGTGGCCATGCGCACCGCGGCTCCCGCGGACGCCGGAGGGCAGGTCGAATTCGAGGGAGCTGTATCCGGAGGCCACCTCGGCCACGGCGCGCACGGCGCTCGCCGCGAGCGGCGCCCGGCCGAGGTTGGTGTGCAGGACGACGCCGGTGGCGTTGAGCACCGGCGCGAGCGAATGCGCGAGCCCGAGGCGCAGCCGGTCGGCGATCTCGGCGGCCCAGTTGTCGGGCGGACCGCTCCGGCCGGCGCGCGCGGACGCGACCGCGTCGCGCGCCGCGGCCACGACGGCGCTGCGCGGCGCGTGTGCGAGCAGCCCCGCCACGCCGGGATCGGCGAGCAGGCGCTCGATCGACGGCAGGCGGCGGCGGCTATCGGTCATCGGACGGGAGGCGGGACCGAGTCGCGGCGCGGGAGCGAATCTCGAGGGGGAAGCGAGCCGCGGGGTGGAAGCGAGTCGCGCGCCGCGGGCGCCGGGATGATGAGCGTGCCGACCGCGTCGGCGGTGGCGCCGCTCACGTTGCTGACGCCGCGGATGGTGAGGAGGTACCGGGTCCCCGGCGGAAGCGGGGCGGCGGTCCGGAGGATCAGCCGGTCGGAGAGCGGCGCGCGGCTGGGCCGCTCCGGCGCCCGCACCGAATCCGCGCGGGCCGCGGCCGTGTCCCTGACCGCCGCCGTATCCCTGACCGCTGCCGTGTCGCGCGCAGCCGGATCGCGCACCGCGACCATGGTATCCGGCGCCTCCGGCGCGAGCGAGAGCACCGCCACGGCCGTCGAGTCGGGCAGCCGGCGCAGCGACACGGCCGTCGCCGGGATGGTGATCCCCGGCCTGAGCGGCTGCGAGAAGCTGACCACCGCGCTGGTGCTGTCGCGCACCTGCACTTCGCGGAGCCGCGGGCCCACGGTGTCGTGCGGGAAGGCCCAGAGCTCCATCCGGCCGGTGTCGGCCGTGGCCACGGTGGCGCTGTCGAAGAGCTCGCGGAAGTCGCGCTCGCGATCGCGGTCCTGGTCGAGCGATCCGTAGACCACGTAGTTCCCCGCGGGCAGCGGTGCCAGCGCAAAGCGCCCGGCCGAGTCGGCGGTGAAGCGGTAGACCAGGCTGTCGGGCATCAGCACGGCCTCGATCAGCGCGCCGGGTGCGGGGCGGGCGCTGGTCCAGTCGTAGATGATGCCCCGGATCGCCGCGGCGGGGGCAGGGGCCCCGGTGGTGAAGGTGATGACGGCGCTCGCGCCGCGGCCGGTCGAACGGTTGTTGCGGAGGTCCATGACGCCGGGGAGCAGCTCGACGCGATAGACGCGGTTCTCCTGCCAGCCCTCGCGCGGCCGCACGGTGATGCGGTTTCGGCGCCAGCGCACTTCGGGCACGCGCGTGCTGGGCGAGAGGAGGATGAGCCGCTCGAGGTCCCCCGTGCCGGTGCCGAGGTTCGCGGCACCGCCTTCGGAGATCACCTCGTCGAACCGGAACTCGACATCGCCGTCGAAGCCGGGGAGCACCGACATCGAGTCGGGCGACACGGCGATGAGGCGGGGCGGGGTGGCGTCGGGCGGCCCACCGGGCGGCGGCTCGATCTTGGCGCAGGCAAGAGCGAGCGCCAGCCCGGCGGCGCCCGCCAGCACGCGGCCCGGCCGCCGCGTCAGCCGCACCCGAGCAGCCGCCGCTTCTCGGCGAGCACGCCCGCCTGCTCGCGCCAGGCTACCAGCTTCTGGCGCTCGTTCTCGACCACGTGGGCCGGTGCACGCGACACGAATCGTTCGTTGCCGAGCTTCGATTCCTGCGAGGCGATGAGCCCGTCGAGGCGGGCGAGCTCGCCGCCCAGGCGGGTGCATTCGCGGCCCAGGTCGATCGCGTCGCCCAGCGGCACGAAGACGGAGCTGCCGTCGCTCATAACGGCGTGCCCGCCGACCGCTTCCGCGGGCGCGGCAAATGCGGGCGCGCTCACCATTGCCAGCCCCGGGGTGGGGCCCAGCTCGAGCTCAAAGGCTGCGCGGGTACCGTTGGCGCCGCCCGAGACGAAGGCGCGCACCGGCTGCCCCGGCTGCACCCCGTACTCCGCGCGGATCGCCCGGATCGCGCCCACCAGCTCCTGCACCAGCGCGAACTCGCGGAGCGCCGCCGGGTCC
>CAMLLJ010000070.1 GCA_946480845.1 uncultured Gemmatimonadota bacterium | reverse complement strand
GCCGAGATAGTCCTCGGCGGTCTGCTTCATCTTCTGCAGGATCATCGCCGAGATCTCCGGCGGCGTGTACTTCTTGCCCGAGATCTCGACCGAGGCGAGGCCGTTCTGGCCCGACTCGACCTTGTAGGGGACGTGCTTCGTCTCCTGGGTGATCTCGTTCATGCGCCGGCCCATGAAGCGCTTGATCGAGAAGATGGTCTGCTTGGGGTTGGTCACGGCCTGCCGCTTGGCCACCTGGCCCACCAGCCGCTCGCCGTCCTTGGTGAAGGCCACGACCGAGGGGGTCGTCCGCCCCCCTTCCGCATTGGGGATGACGACCGGATCGCCGCCTTCCATGACCGCGACGACCGAGTTGGTCGTGCCCAGGTCGATGCCGATGATCTTGGATGCCATTGTCTTCGCTGTCCTCCGGGTCTGCCCGTTAGGTGCCTGGAATCGTCCGGCCGGTCCGGGTGCAACCGCCGTACCGCATAATCCTGCCAAAACGGCATGGAATTGTACCGTTTGCCAGAAGAAAAGGGGCCCGGCCATGATGGCCGGGCCCCTCGATGCCGTCGGGGCAGCTATTTCGCCGCTACAACCGGGACCGCCGCAACGCTCACGATCTTCCAGTTCTGCATGTTCCGGCGCAGCACCACGAGGTAGTGAGCCACCTGCTCGGCGCCACCCTCAGGGTGGAGACGCAGGGTCCCCACATCCACCGCCGTGTTGCCGAAGACCTTCACCGAATCGGACTCGATCACCATGTGCGGCCATCCGGCGGTGTCCTTGAATCCCGCGCCGATCGCCTGGGAGCCCTTGAGCATGGTCCCATCGCTGTGGATCACGATGGCGTCGGGGGCGTACATCGCCGTGACGGCCGCCCCATCCTTCCGGTTGTAGGCATCCGCGTATTCCGCCCGGAGCGTCCCGAGCTCGTCGAGCGCGGTGCGGAGCGGCAGCCGGGGCGCTTCGACGCCCTGTGCGTGGGCTACCGAGGGTCCGATGAAGGCGAGTACGGCGAGGACTGCGACGCAGGTGCGAAGTCGACGTGCCATAGGTGCCTCGGATGCTGGGGGTGGGAAGGGGACCGACAATGCTACGCCCGGATTCCGGCCCCCGATAGGGTCCGGAAGCCGGGAGCGGGGCCGCTTTACCTGGTAACCATCACATGTGCCCAGGGCTTCCCGGCGAACATCAGCCACGGCCGGTCCGTGGCCGGAATCTCCGGGATGCCAGTTGTCTCCTGGGTCGCATACGGCAGGTAGATCACGTCGAGGGCGCGCTGCCCGGGGGCGGGGCCTGCCGCCGGGTCGAAGCTGTCGCTCTCCGCGAAGACCGACGAGAGTACCGCGGCGCTGGGCATCACGATCCGGCCGCTCTTCACCTCGGCCAGCCGCGCCGAGTCCACCTGCTCGCGATGGGTGATCCCCTCGGCCCGGAGCGAGCGGCCGCGTGCCATGAACGGCTCGAGCGACCGGTGATAGCAGGAGGCCTGGAACCCCTTGCCGGCCGGATCGTCGGTGAGACAGATCATCTCGTTCCGTCCGGGCCGGAGCTCGACCAGCTTCCCGCCGCGGTAGCCGAGGACCGCGGCGCCGCTCCGCATGCTGTCAGGCAGCGGGAGCAGGGCGGCGGCGATCTGCCAGGATTCGGGCCGGTCCTGGGCCGAGACGGGAGCGGCCCTCAGCGCGAGGGCGAGCACGAGCACTGCGGGAACGGTGCGGATCATCGGGTACGCTCCGCCGCGACCGCGCGGCCGATCAGGATGGTGACATTGTCGGTACCGCCGCCGTCGAGGGCATCCTGAAGGAGCGCCTCGCACGCCTGCCTGGCGGAGGTCATGGTCGAAAGCCGCTGCTGGATCCGCTCGTCGGACACGTGCCGGGTGAGCCCGTCGCTGCAGAGCAGCCCCACGTCGCCCCAGCGCTGGGCGATGCGGGTCACCACCGGCGCCGTCTGGCTGCCGCCGATCGAGCTGGAGAGGGTGTTGGCCCACCGGGTCCGGCCGGCGTTGGCCGCGGTGAGGATGCCCTGGTCGATCAGCTCCTGCGCCATCGTCTGGTCCCGGGACATCTGGCTCAGGACGCCGTCCCGCAGGATGTAGCAGCGGCTGTCGCCGACCTGGAGCAGGTAGGAATCGGGCCAGACGCCCAGCCAGAGCGTGAGTGTCGTCGCCATGCCGCGCCGGTCCGGATCGGAGCCCGACTCGCCCACCAGCGCGTCGTGGGTGTGCAGCGCCGCGGCCGTGAGCGCCTCGGAGAGGCTGGATTCATCGGGGGCGGCGTAGTAGCAGCGGACGCTCTCGGTGACGTAGCTGGTCACCTGCTGCACCGCCCGCCGGCTCGCCTCCTCGCCCATCGCGCCGCCGCCGACGCCGTCGGCGACCATCGCCAGGAACGCGGCGCGGGGATCGGCCGCGGCGATGGACCCGGTTTCCGGCAGGCTCGTCGCGTGGATCTCGACGCGACGCTGCAGGGAACAGATGAGGAAGTGGTCCTGGTTGTCACCGCGGACCCGGCCCGCGTGGGTCAGGCCGTGGAAGTCGAGCTCCTCGTTCCGCGGTTTCGGCGCATCCATGGATGGGCATCCTCAAGTGTGCCGCCTAGGTTGCGCTCCGAACCGGCGATCCGCAAGTCGAAGGGCTTCGGGGTGGCCAGCGGGGCGGTCGTGACACAGGTCACGACC
The DNA here is from genome assembly GCA_946480845.1 of uncultured Gemmatimonadota bacterium. The sequence continues at coordinate 9,543 of CAMLLJ010000070.1, read as the reverse complement.
CGATTTTCGGGGGTGTGCTATCATCGTTTCACGCGAGTCCGCCGCAGGAGCGGCAGGTCATCGTGGGCAGGACACAATCTTCGGAGGGACGTATGCTCTGGACGATCTTCGTAATCCTGGTGGTGCTGTGGCTTCTCGGCATGGTCACCTCGTATACGATGGGCGGCCTGCTCCACCTGTTGCTGGTCGTAGCGATCGTAGTGGCCCTGGTCAACCTGGTGCGGGGCCGGCGCACGCTGTAGCCGGGACGCGGCCGCGGTGGCGGAACTCGAGAGGCCCTGCTCCCTGGAGCGGGGCCTCTCCTGTCATCTGGGGAAAGGGTAAGCCATGGGAAAGAAAGGAAGCCGCGCGGCGAAGGCCGCCGCCCCGGCGAGGCGCGAGCCCGCGCGCCGGAAGGTGCGTTATGCGGTCGTCGGGCTGGGGCACATCGCCCAGGTGGCGGTGCTGCCCGCCTTCGCCCACGCCGGTGAGAATTCGGAGCTGGTCGCGCTCTGCTCCGACGACGGGCAGAAGCTCGAAAAGGTGGGCCGGAAATACCGGGTCGAGCACCGGTTCGGCTATGAGGCGTTCGAGGAAGGACTGGCGGAATCCGGCGCCGACGCGGTCTACATCGCGCTGCCCAACCACCTGCACCGGGCATACGCCGAGCGCGCGGCCGCGGTCGGGGTGCACGTGCTCACCGAGAAGCCGATGGCGGTGACCGAGGAAGACTGCCGCGCGATGATCGACGCCTGCGACCGCCATGGCGTCAAGCTGATGGTGGCCTACCGGCTGCACTTCGAGGAAGCGAACCTGCGCGCGGTGGAGCTGGTGCAGTCGGGCCGGCTCGGCGAGGTGCGCGTCTTCAACTCCGTCTTCACCATGACGGTGAAGGAGGGCGACATCCGGCTCAACCCGCGGGCCGATGGCGGCGGCACGCTCTACGACATCGGGATCTACTGCATCAACGCGGCCCGCTACCTCTTCGAGGCGGAGCCGGACGAGGTCACCGCGTTCACGGCGCGCGGCGACGACCCGCGGTTCGCGGCCGACGGCGTGGATGAGATGACCTCGGCGGTGCTTCGCTTCCCGGGCGACCGGCTCGCGGCCTTCACCGCGAGCTTCGGCGCGGCCGACGTGGCCCGGCTGCAGGTCGTGGGCACCAGGGGCGACCTGGTCATGGACCCCGCCTACGAGTACGCCGAGGCGCTGAGCCACCGGATCACCATCGGGGAGAAGACGACGGAACGGAAGTTCCCGAAGCGCGACCAGTTCGCGCCGGAGCTGCTGTACTTCTCCGAGTGCATCATGACCGGCGAGGACCCCGAGCCGTCGGGATGGGAGGGGCTGGCCGACGTCCGGATCATCCGCGCGCTCTACCAGTCGGCGGACCGCGGCGAGCCGGTGGCGCTCGGGCCCTTCGACAAGCGCGAGCGGCCCACACTCGAGCAGGAGATCCGCCGCCCGCCGGTGCAGAAGCCCGAGCTGGTGCGCACCAGCGCGCCCTCCGAGTGACCAGGCGCGCGCTAGATTAGGGAATGTTCCCCTACCGCGACGACAATCCGACGCTGGCCACCCCGGTCGCGACGTTCGCGCTCATCGCCGCCAACGTCGCCGCCTGGATCCTGGTGCAGGGCATGGGCGCGGAGCCAAGCCTGTCGGCGTCGGTCTGCCGGCTGGGGCTCATTCCCGGCGAGTTCCTGCAGCGGCTTCCCGAGGGATTCGCCATCCCGATGGGCAGGGGAGCCGCGTGCGTGATCGGCGGCGAGACGGTATGGTACGCCCCGCTCACCTCGATGTTCATGCATGGTGGCTGGCTGCACCTCATCGGCAACATGTGGTTCCTCTGGGTCTTCGGGAACAACGTGGAAGACTCGATGGGCCGCGTCCGCTACATCGTCTTCTACCTGCTCTGCGGGCTCGGCGCGGCAGCGACCCAGACACTGCTCAGCCCCGCCAGCCCGATCCCGATGGTCGGGGCCTCGGGGGCGATCAGCGGCGTGATGGGCGCCTACGTGCTGCTGTACCCGCGGGTGCGGGTGCACATGCTCGTAGTCCTGGTCATCTTCATCACCCGCATCCAGGTTCCCGCATACGTGATGCTCGGCTACTGGTTCCTGCTCCAGCTGCTCGGCGGCGCGGCGGCGCTCGGGCAGGAGAGCGGCGGCGTGGCGTTCGGGGCGCACGTCGGGGGGTTCGTGGCCGGGGCGCTGCTGGTGGGAGTGTTCAAGGACCGGGAGCTGGTCATGCAGCACCGGGCGCTGGCGCGCACGATGTAGCGTGCACCTGGCGCGGCAGCGTGCACCTGGCGCGGGCCCCCGACGGTGTGAGCCTCCGCACAATGCGGCCCGGGACGGCGCCCCAGATTCGGGTACATGAAGTACCGGGTTGCGGTCTTCCAACAGGCGCTGGCCCTGATGGCCGTCGCCGCGCTTGCCACTCTGGGCGCCGGGTGCGCCGGTGCGTGGTCCGATCCGCGCCCCGCGCCCGGGGTGCCGAACCCGGCGCAGCCGACGGGGACGGCCGCCCGTCCCGCGGGCCAGGACCCACCCAGGCCCGAGACCCGGACGGACCTGACCCCCGACAAGGCCGATTCCCTCCGGGCCGCCTTCCTGCTCGACAGCCTCGCCCGCGCCGACAGCGCCCGCGCCGACTCGCTCCGGCGGGCCGGGCGGGGGGACCCGGGCCGACGATAGCCGTCCGCGGGCGATCTGCTATCTTTCCGGTGACCCCTCCCGGACCCCACATGGCGCGCACGACGGAAGGCAGTCCGAACGCCGTCACCGGCGGCCTGGACCTGCCATTCGCTCCCCGCAATCCCGGCATCCCGCTCGAGCTCGACTGGGTGCGGGACGTGCGCGTCAACCGGAGTGCGGTGGAGCGCCGGGCGGCCGCGCTCGGCACCCGCCGGACGGTGAAGAAGCAGTGGCAGGCCGCCTGGCTGCTGCGCGCCGTCACCCTCATGGACCTCACCACACTCTCCGGCGACGATACGCCCGGCCGGGTGCGGCGCCTCTGCGCCAAGGCGCGGCAGCCGGTCCGCCCCGATTTAATCGCGGCGCTCGGCGCCGAGGGGCTGCCGATCCGGGTCGCGGCGGTCTGCGTCTACCACGCCATGATCGAGACGGCGGTCGAGGCCCTTGCCGGGAGCGGCATTCCGGTCGCCGCCGTCTCCACCGGGTTCCCGGCGGGCCTCTCGCCGTTTCAGCAGCGGGTGGACGAGATCCGCGCCTCGGTCCGCGCCGGCGCCGACGAGATCGACATCGTGATCACGCGCGCCCACGTGCTCACGGGCGACTGGCCGGCGCTCTACGACGAGGTGCGCGCCTTCCGCGACGCGAGCGGCGACGCGCACATCAAGACCATCCTGGCCACCGGCGAGCTGGGCACGCTGCGCAACGTGGCGCGCGCGAGCCTCGTCTGCATGATGGCGGGCGCCGACTTCATCAAGACCTCCACCGGCAAGGAGGGCGTCAACGCCGTCCTGCCGGTGGGCCTCGTGATGACCCGGATGATCCGCGAGTACCTCGACCGGACCGGCCACCGCGTGGGCTTCAAGCCCGCCGGCGGCATTCGCACGGCCAAGGACGCGCTCACCTGGCTCAGCCTGATGAAGGAAGAGCTGGGCCGCCCCTGGCTCGGCAGCGAGCTGTTCCGCTTCGGCGCAAGCACGCTGCTCACCGACATCGAGCGGCAGCTGGAGCATTTCGCCACGGGCCGGTATTCCGCTGACTACCGCCACCCAATGGGCTGACCCGCGCCCTGGTCCCAACCCCTGACCCCTGACCCCTTGTCCACTATCCCGCAGATCTTCGACTCCATGTCCTACGGCCCCGCCCCCGAAGCGGCGTCGCGCGCGCACGCGTGGATCGAGGAGCGGGGCGGGCGGCTGGACCATTTCATCGGCGGCGACTGGTTCCCTCCTGCCGACGGCGAGTACTTCGAAACGGTGAATCCCGCCACGGCGAAACCGCTGGCGATGGTGGCGCAGGGGTCGGCGGCCGATGTGGACGAGGCCGTGCGCGCGGCGCGCGCGGCGCAGCCGGACTGGGAGGCGGCCGGCGGCCACGTGCGCGCCCGGCACCTCTACGCGCTCGCCCGCCACGTGCAGAAGCACTCGCGGCTCTTCGCGGTGCTCGAGACGCTGGACAACGGGAAGCCGATCCGCGAGTCCCGCGACATCGACATCCCGCTGGTCGCGCGGCACTTCTACCACCATGCCGGGTGGGCACAGCTCCGGGACCAGGAGCTCCCCGACAGCGTGCCGGTGGGTGTCGTGGGCCAGATCATCCCCTGGAACTTCCCGCTGCTGATGCTGGCGTGGAAGATTGCGCCGGCACTCGCGATGGGAAACACGGTGGTGCTCAAGCCCGCCGAGTTCACGTCGCTCACCGCGCTGCTCTTCGCGCACGTCTGCCGCGAGGCGGGGCTCCCGCCGGGCGTGGTCAATATCGTCACCGGCGACGGCCGCACCGGCGAGGCGCTGGTGGCGCATCCCGGCGTGGACAAGATCGCCTTCACCGGCTCGACCGACGTCGGCCGGCTGATCCGCGTGGCCACGGCCGGATCCGGCAAGAAGCTGTCGCTGGAGCTGGGCGGGAAGTCCCCGTTCATCGTCTTCGACGACGCCGACCTCGACAGCGTGGTCGAGGGCGTGGTGGACGCGATCTGGTTCAACCAGGGCCAGGTCTGCTGCGCCGGCTCGCGCATCCTCGCGCAGGAAGGCATCGCCGGGCGGCTGGTGGAGAAGCTGCGCGCGCGGATGGAGACGCTCCGGGTCGGCGATCCGCTGGACAAGGCCGTCGACATCGGCGCGATCGTGGCCCCGGTGCAGCTCGAGCGGATCGCCGGTCTGGTGCAGCAGGGCAGGGATGAAGGAGCGACGATGTGGCAGCCGTCGTGGAGCTGCCCGCGCGAGGGCTACTTCTTCCCGCCCACGCTCTTCACCGACGTGTCCCCGTCCGCCACGATCGCGCAGGTGGAGATCTTCGGCCCGGTCGTGGTGCTGATGACCTTCCGCACTCCCGCCGAGGCGGTCGAGCTGGCCAACAACACGCGCTATGGCCTCGCGGCCAGCGTCTGGAGCGAGAGCGTGAACCTGGCGCTCGATGTGGCGCCGAAGCTCGCGGCAGGAACGGTGTGGGTGAACTGCACCAACATGTTCGACGCAGCGTCGGGCTTCGGCGGCTATCGCGAGAGCGGGTTCGGCCGGGAGGGCGGTCGGGAAGGGCTCCGCGAATACGTCGCGCCCCGGTGGGAGAAGGAGGCCGATTCCGCCCGGCGGAACGGGCGCTCCGGCCGCGCGCGGGACGCCACGGCTCGCCGCCGCGCACCGCGCGGGGCGGCGGCGGCCGCCCGCAGCGGCCCGGGCCACGCCCTTCCGCCGATCGACCGCACGGCCAAGCTCTACATCGGCGGCAGGCAGGCGCGCCCGGACTCCGGCTACAGCCTGGCGATCCGGAACGCCGACGGCAGCGCCGCGGGCGAGGTGGGTGCCGGCAATCGCAAGGACATCCGCAACGCGGTCGAGGCGGCGCGCGCCGCCGCGGCCTGGACGCGCGGCACCGCGCACAACCGGGCGCAGGTGCTCTACTACATCGCCGAGAACCTCGCGGCGCGCGCGGACGAGTTCGCCCACCGCCTCGCATCGCTCACCGGCGAGCGGGCCGAGGCCGTGCGCGAGGTGGAGGCCTCGATCGAGCGGCTCTACTCCTGCGCCGCCTGGGCCGACAAGTGGGACGGGTACGTGCATCACACCCCATTCCGGAACGTGACCCTGGCGATGCCCGAGGCGCTCGGCACCATGGGGGTGATCTGTCCCGGGGAGATGCCGCTGCTCGGCTTCGTCTCCACGGTGATGCCGGCTGTGGCGATGGGCAATCGCGTCGTGGCGGTGCCGTCGGAGCGCTGGCCCCTCGCCGCCACCGATTTCTACCAGGTCCTGGAGACCTCGGACGTCCCCGCGGGCGTGATCAACATCGTCACCGGCACCCACGCCGAGCTGGCGCCCGTGCTCGCGGCCCACGACGACGTGGACGGGATCTGGCACTTCGGGCCCCGCGAGGGCGCCGCCGAAGTCGAGCGCCTCTCGGCCGGCAACATGAAGCGGACCTGGGCGACATACGGCCGGACGCGCGACTGGTTCGACCCGGTGCAGGGCGAGGGACGCGAGTTCCTCGAGCACGCCACGCAGGTCAAGAACATCTGGGTGCCTTACGGAGAATAGGCCATGGTAGAGTACGCCATGCTCTCCGCGGAGAGTGCCGTGCGCCTCGTGCGCGGGTGGTCCGCGCACGCCCGGCCGGAGACGGTGATCCCGTTGCTTGCGGTCGCCGTGCTCGTCTGGATGGTATGGCGCACGCTGCGTCCCCGCTGAGCTCGCCGCCACGGCCGGCAGATCGCCGGCACTTCCTCGATGAGCAGCGACGCAACCGCCGGCGAAGCCGGCGGTTTTCCGTGGTGGGCGCCATTGCCGTCGCCGTGGCGGGGCTCCCGCTCGGCGCAGTGATCTCGCCGCTGCTCCTGGGTGGCGTGCTGCTGCTCGCCTACCTCGCGGACCTGATGGCGCCGCTCTCGCCGGAGCAGTGGGAGAGCCTCCGGCGCACCGCCCTCGCGCTGCCGGAAGTGTGGGACGCGGTGCGCGGTCGTCCGGCCGACGTCCCGTGGGGAACCCTGGCGCTCCTGCTGCTCGCGCCGGGATCGCTGCTCATGCTGCTGGCCTGGCCGCTGGTGCGCCGGCTCTCCCGCGCGGCCGGCGCGGGCACCATCCTGCGGCGGCTTCCGTCGCGGGAGCCCGACCCCGGCGTGCTCGCCGAGCAGCAGCTCGCCAACGTGGTGCAGGAGATGGCGGTGGCCGCGGGCGTGCCGGTGCCGGCCGTGCGGATCATCGAGTCGCCGGCGGTGAACATCGTCGCGATCGGGCTCACCACGGGCGATGCCACGATCCTGGCCACCGAGGGGTTCCTCGCGCGCATGAGCCGGGACGAGCGCCAGGCGATGGTGGCGCACCTGGTCGGCTCGGTGGGGAACGGCGACCTCGAGATCGCGGCGGTCGTGCTTTCGGTGATCGAGACCTGGGGCCTGGTCACCGCGATGCTCGAGTCGGTGCTCTGGAAGCGCCAGCGGCTGCTCGTGCGCGACTTCTCGGTGGCCGCCGCCCGGAGCCTGCGCGGCACGCTGCGCCCCGGCGAGGCGGACTCGGTCATTGAGCGCCTGCTGGTCGCGGGGGACGCCGACCCGATGGAAGTGGCCACCGCCTTCCAGCCGGAGAGCTGCCTGGGCGTGCTCTACGGCGTGCTGGTGCTCGGACCGCTGCTCGCCACGGTCGGCATCGCCTCGATCACTGCGCGGCATGCGTCGGCGCTCTTCACCACGATCGGGTTCGGTCCCTGGCTGGCCGCAATGTGGCGGGCCCGGCGCCGGCTTGCCGACGCGACGGCAGTCCAGCTCACCCGCCACCCCGAGGCGCTCGCCGGGGCGGTGCGCAAACTGGGCGACTCGGACATCGTTGTGCCCGAGGGCTGGCCCGTCAACTTCCTCTTCGTGGCGTGGGTGGGCATCGAGGAGGGCAACGTGGATAAGGCGGTGGGGGCGGGCCAGATCATCGGCATGCGGCTGGAGACGGCGCCGCGGCTCGAGCACCTGGCCACGCTCGGGGCGACCGGCGCTGCGGGCCCTGCCGTGCCCTTCGCGGCGCGGCTGCGCCGGGACCTGGGCTCGCCGAGGGAGCTGGCGTTCGCGGTGTCGATGGGAGTGCTGGGCATCCTGATGAGCGGCGTGCTGCTCGCGGCGAGCCTGGCGATGGCCATGGGGATGCTGCTGCTCTTCTGGAAGCTGCTCGCCTGGGTCTTCCTCAACCCGGCGGGGCGACCGCCGTCCTGATCTCGACGTCCCGCCGGAGCGCCTTCTCCAGCACGTCCGCCTTTCGCGAGGCACCCCAGCACTCGAGCGCGAGATCGGCCCCGGCGAACCGGGGGACGACCGTCACCACCAGACGGTCGTCGGTGATGGTGGTGGAGAGGCTCTCCACGATCGCCGTGTGGCCGCGGTCGAGCCCGTCGGCGACGCGGAGGATCCCGCTCAGCCGGCGCACCAGCGCGCGGTCCTCGGACGGGAGCGAGGCGTAGTCCTCGTCGTGCCGGGTCGGCCCCGACTTCCGGTGATAGCGGCTGAGCAGCGCCACGATCAGCCGCTCCCGGGCGGGAAAATGCAGCCGCTCGGCGTGCATGATGAGCTGGAAGCTGTGATGGTGGTGCCGCCGGTAGCTCACCAGCTGGCCCACGTCATGGATCACGGCCGCGGCCTCCAGCAGCTCGCGCTCGCCGGGCCCGGGCTCGAGGACGGGCGCGAGCTGGTCGAAGAGCAGCATGCTCAGGTGGCGCACCTGCTCGACGTGGCGGCGGTCGCACTGGCAGCGCTCGGCGAACTCGCGCACCAGCCGGAGCGGGTCCCGGCGCCGGTCCGTGCCCGCGCCGGCCATCTCCAGCAGCAGCCCGTCCCGCAGGCCGAACGCGCTCACGGTGATGGCGCGCGCGTCGAGCAGATCGAGCAGCTCCGCGGTGACGGCCAGCCCCGCGAGGATGATGTCGGCCCGCTGCGGGCTCAGGCCCGCGACGGCGCGGCGCTGCTCCGGCGACTTGGTGGTGAGCCATTCCAGCAGGTGCTCGACTTCGGCGGTGGACACCGTTTCGCCGTGCACGGTGTCCGGGATCGGCCCGCCGCGCCGCGCGAGCGCCATCCGGGCCAGCGCGGTGAAGGTGCCGCCCGACCCGATCAGCCGCGACTTGCCCCACGACCGGTCATCGAGCCCCTTGCGGAGCTTCTTCCGGACGTGGGCGCGGAGCTTGCGCACGCCGCGCAGGGAGTCGCGGCCCTCGTCGAGGTGCAGCTCGGTGAGGCGCACCGCACCCAGCGGGAGCGACGTGGTGAGCTCGACCAGCCCGTCCACCGCGCCGATCAGCTCGAGGCTCCCGCCGCCGATATCGGCCACGATGGTGCGCGCGTCGGTGAGCGTGAAGTGGTGGGCCACGGAGCGGTAGGAGAGCGCCGCCTCGGTCTCCGCGTCGATGATGCGGAGCGGGATGCCCAGCTCCGACTGCACCCGCTCGACGAACGCCGCGCCGTTCCGGGCCTCGCGCACCGCAGCGGTGGCGACGGCGGAGAGCCGGCTCACGCCCCGCCGCTCGGCCACGTCCCGCATGCGGGCGAGCACCTGCATGGCGCGCTCGACCGCGTCGCCGTCGAGGCGTCCGGTGGTGGCCAGCCCCTGGGCGAGCCGGGGCGAGTCGCGCACTTCGTCGATCACGATGATGCCCGCCGCGGGGTCGTACTCCGCGACCAGCAGCCGGATCGAGTTGGACCCGACGTCGAGCGCGCCCAGGCGCTCGGCGGCCGTCACTGCGCCTGGTCCTTCCGCGGCTCGCCCCGGTCCTCGGCGTGGTGCTTGATCGATTTTCCCTCCACCAGGAAGACGACGTCCTCGCCGATGTTGGTGGCGAGGTCGGCCACGCGCTCGAGGTTGCGGCTCACCAGGAAGAGCTCCATGCCGGCGCCGATGGTGTGGGG
>CAMLLJ010000069.1 GCA_946480845.1 uncultured Gemmatimonadota bacterium | reverse complement strand
CGCCGTGTCGAGCTTGTCGGTGTCCGAGGCCGCGAGCGTGGCGGCCCAGTGCCAGAGCGCCGGCGCCGGCCGCTCGCCGTACAGCTCGCGCGCGCGGGCGAGCCGGCTCTCGGCGGCCTCGAGGTCGCCGCGCTTGAGGGCCGCAACGCCCCAGCCGACCATGATGCGTGCGTCGTCGCGCGCCCGCGCCGCCGCCTCACCGTAGGCCGCTTCCGCCTCGCCCAGGCGGCCCAGCTGCTCCAGCGCGAAGGCGAGGTTGTGCAGCGCCGACGGGCGCGGGCCGCCCTTCTCGACGACCTGGCGCAGCGCCTCGACCGCCTCGTCCCAGCGCGCCTGGCGCAGCGCGATGAGCCCGAGGTAGAACGGCGCGCCGCTCTCCGAGGGCCGCAGCTCAGCCACCCGGCGGAACTCGCGCTGCGCCTCGTCGAGCATCCCGGTCTTGTAGAAGGCGATGCCGAGGTTCCGGTGCTCCTCGATCCGGGCGTCGTTGACCTTGGGCGCCGCCGCGGTGGCCGACGAGCCGACCCGGTGCGCGAATCCCGCCGTGATCAGTCCGTAGAGCGCCTTGCCTACCTCGAACTCCACCAGCCCGGAGTCCTCCATGACCTGCTTGACGTCCCGCGTCCCGTCGAGCAGCGGCACCAGCACCTTCTGCGTGGCCGACAGCGTCACGTCGGCCTGCTCGACGTAGGACTGGTCGAGCGAGAAGATGAGGTCGAATGAGGGGATCTTCTTCTCGATCAGGCCCCACTCGTCCACCCGCCGGGCCCCCTCCAGCAGGAGGCTCTCCGGATTGATCGAGACGAGGAAGTCCTCGCCCTCGGGCCGGACGCCGGCCTCGAAGTTGAAGGTGCCGCTGCTCCAGGTGAACAGGAAATACACCGCCTCCTCGATCTGGATGCGGATATAGTCCTCGAGCTCGCGCCGCTCGATGGCGCCGGTCTCCACCAGGATCTGGCCGAGCTTGATGTCGCGGTCGCCGTGCTGGAGATCGACGGCGTGCTGGAGCTGCTCCGGCGTGATCCGGCCGTTCCGCACCATCATGTCGCCGAGTCGGTCGCGCCGGTTCACGATCGAGGCGTAGACGAGCCGCCCGTCCTCGAAGTAGATGTAGCCGAAGTTCTGCCGGTCGGCGACGGCGAGGCACCCGGTCCGCCGTCCCAGCGTGAGCAGCTGGATGACGTCGGGAAGGCTGGCCTCCTTGAGGCTGCCCTTGATCGCCATCAGCGCCACTCCTCGATGATGCGGGCCGGCAGGTCCGGCCATTCCCACACCATCTTCTCGCGGCTCCGGAGCCCGCTCGCGGACGGCGCCATGACGCCGCTGGGCCGGGCGACGGCAGCGCGCCGCGGCGCGCGCGTGGCACTTCCCTCGAGCACCTCGCGCGCGAGCGCCGCGGTCGGGTGCACCTGCTTCGCCTCGGCGGCGTTCAGCACCCGCTGGACGAGGCCCAGCGCCGCGCGCATCGAGACCGCGGGCCGGCCGGCCACGTAGGTCGCGAGCTCCGGGTCCACTGCCTCGAGCTTGGCCGAGAGCTGCCGCTCGATGGCCCGCTGGCGCAGCTCGCGGTCCGGTGCCGGCAGGTCGACGACCAGCCCGCCCTCCAGCCGCGTGAGCAGCCGCGCCTCGACCCCCTTGAGCTCGGCCAGCGGCACGGACGTCGTGAAGGCCATCTGCCGGCCCGCTTCGAGCAGCTGGTTGAAGAGGACGAACAGCTCGTCCTGGGTGCGCTCCTTGCCTGCGATGAGGTGCACGTCATCGAGGAGGAGCACGTCGATGCGGCGGAAGCGCCCGCGCCAGAGGCCCACGGCGTCGCGGTCAATCGCGGAGATCAGCTCATCCACGAACTCGTGGCCGCCCAGGCAGGCCACGGCGAGCCCGCGCGCCGCCAGGGCGTTGCCGAGGCCGTGCAGCAGGTGCGTCTTGCCGTTGCCGCTGGCCCCGGTGATGACCAGCGGGTTGTACTTCCTGCCCGGGTCCTCGGCGACGGTGCGCACGGCGCGCACCACGACCCGGTTCCCCGCCGATTCGATGAACTCTTCGAGCAGCCAGTGCGGGGACGGCCCCGGCGGAGGCGCACCCCCTTCGCGCGCGCGCGCGAGCAGCGCCTCGGCGGCGGCCAGGTCGCCCGGATCCCGGAGCGCGGGCGAGCCCGCGAGGTCGGGCGCGATGGTCTCGATTTCCGCCTGGAGCTCGCGCAGGCGCTCCGCATCCTTCTCGTACGCGGCGAGCGCCTCGTCGGGGTCACCCGACGTCTCCCCCTCGAGCAGCGCCTCAAGCCGCGCGGTGCGGAAGCCCTCGCCGCTCCAGCGCATCACCGCTTCCGCCACGCGCGACCGCCACGATTCGACCTGCTGGGTGACGGAGGCGGAGACTTCCTGCAGGAAGTCGGCGAACTCGTCGATGATGCCCCCGGCGGGCACCGGCCCAGGCGCGGCGGCCGGGACCTCCGCGTCGCGGGTGGCGCCGCGCCCGGCATCGCGATGTCGTGTCGTGCCGGCGACGGTCCCGCGCGCCTCGCCCGGCGTCAGCGGCTCGTCGCTCACCGACTGGAGCGCGACCAGCTTGTTGAGCGCGCCGAGCAGCTCCCGGACGTTGTCGATCTCCAGCTCGGCGACCGCCTCCAGGACCCCGGGCCCGAAGGCGGCCTTCCGCTCCTCGGCTCGCCGGCGCAGGATGGCGACGCGCGTCTCGTAGTCGGGCGCGGCAACGTCGATCACCAGGCCGCCGCCGAAGCGGCGGATGAGCCGCTCGTCCAGCGCCTCGATCTCCGCGGGCGGCCGGTCGCTGGTGAGCACGATCTGCCGGCCGACCGCCTGCATCGCGTCCACCACCCGGAGCAGCTCCGCCTGCATCTCGCGCCGCTGGGAGAGGAACTGCACGTCGTCGAGGAGGAGGAGGCCGTACTCGAGGAAGCGCCGGCGGTAGGCATCGCCCTGCCCCGCGGCGATGGCGGCGTGGAACGACTCGACGAACTCATCGAGCGTCAGGTACTCGACCGCGAGCCGCGGGTCGATCTCCCGGGCCGCCTGCCCGATCGCCATGAGCAGGTGCGTCTTGCCGAGCCCGGGGCGGGCATAGATGAAGAGGGGGTTGTAGACGGCGCCCGGTGACTCGGCGACCGCGCGCGCGGCGGTCACCGCCAGCCGGTTGGCGGTGCCGACCACGAGGCCGTCGAACCGGAGCTGCGGGTTGAGCTCCGCCGTCATGCCGGTGCGCCCGCCGCGAGCCGGCGCAGCACCAGCTCGGAGATGCCCTTGAGGGTCTCGAAGACGCCGCTGCCGTGCAGGGCATCAGCCGCAAAGCTCTGCACCGAGCGGAAGTTGAGCGCGTCGTCGAGCGCGTCGCGCGAGAGGACCAGGTCGCCCGGCAGGTCCTGCTTGTTGTACTGGAAGACGACCGGCAGCTCGCGGATGTCCACGCTCTGCTCGAGCAGGTTCTCCTGCAGGTTCTGCAGGCTCTCGAGGTTGTCGTCGAAGCGGCGCGCCTGGCTGTCGGCCACGAACACCACGCCGTCGGCGCCCTGCAGCACCAGCTTGCGCGTGGCGTTGTAGTAGCTCTGCCCCGGCACGGTATAGAGCTGGAACCTGGTGGTGAAGCCGGAGATCGACCCGAGGTCGATGGGCAGGAAATCGAAGAAGAGGGTGCGGTCGCCGTGGGTGGCGAGCGACACCATGCGGCCGCGCCGGCTCTCCGGCACCCGGCCGAAGACGTACTGCAGGTTCGTCGTCTTTCCCGACCGCCCCGGGCCGTAGTAGACGATCTTGCAGGTGATCTCGCGGTTGGTGAAGTTGACGAGGGACATGATCAGCGTCCGAAGAGCGCGTGCAGGCTCGCGTTGAGCTCGCGCTCGAAGTTCTCGGCGAGCACCGGTCCGCGCTCGCCCTCGGGCGGGGCCGCCGCGGCCAGCTCGCGCACGAGGCGGTCGAAGAAGAGCTGCACCAGCCCGACGCTGGTCTCCGGGCCGAAGACGACGAGGCCGATCCAGCGCCCGCGCGGCGTGTCGAAGCCGGAGAGGAAGACGCCCTGCTTCGAGCCCTGGTGCACCAGCGCGCCGAAGTGGGGCGTGCCCATGACCTTCGCCACTTCGGTCGTGGAGGCCATGATGCCGGCCCCCAGCGCCGCGGCCGACATGACGTCGAGCGAGCGGGTGAACCCGTGCTGCGCCACCACCTGCCCCGCCGACGTCATCACCAGCACGACGCGCGCGGCCGATTCGGCCAGGAAGGTCTCCAGCGGCCCCGCCACCCACGGCTCCAGCGCCCGCATCAGCCGATCCGCTCGGCGGCCGCGAACAGCTCGAGCCGGGCGAGCCCGAGGTTCGCGTCGGGCTGCGCGACGGCGACGACGAGCAGGTCGTTCGCCGCCGGCACCGCGAGGATGGAGCCCTTCTCCGCCCGCAGGTGGAAGAGCCGCGGCGGGCGGAGCCCGGCGCTCTCCGTGGTCCGCCGCAGCCGGCCGACCAGGCTCGCCGCCAGGGCCGCGACGGCCCGGCCGTCCACGCCCTCCATCAGCGAGTCCGCGACCACCAGCCCGTCCTCCGTGGACACGAGCATCGCGCCGTGCACGCCGCGGATGGCGCTCACGCGCTCGAGCGCGTCGCGGTAGACGGCGGTCACGTGAGCCGCTCCAGCCAGCGGCGCGCCGCCTGGCCCGCGCGGTCGGCGAGGATGGCGAGCCGGCCGGCCGGCACGCTCGCGTCGCGCACCGTGAGCAGGACCGTCTCCGGCGACGGCGCCGACAGGTGCAGGTTGCCGTCGCCGCACTCGACGGCGAGGCTCTGCCAGGCGCCGAGCTCGAGCAGGCGGGCGGCGCGGCCCGATTCGCGGGACACGCCGGCGAGGTGGGCCGCGACCGCGTCGGCCACGTCCACGCCGTCGCGGTCGCGCAGGCCGCCACCCAGCCGGAGGCCGTGCTGGTCGAGGAGGAGGAGGCCTTCGCGCGCGCCCTCGAAACCCGCGAACAGCTCTTCCTCGGGCGGAAGCTCGGCACCGGGCTCGGCGTCCATGGAGAACGGCAGCGAATCGGCGGCGGCATCGGCCGGGATGCCGGCGGCCCCGGAGCCCCGATCACCACCCTCGGCGGCCTGTGCTTCCCCCGCTGCCTCGGCCTCGACCGCCTGCTCGGCAGCGGCCGCCTCGCGGACGCGGGCAATGGCGGCGTGGAGACCGGCCTCGTCGCTCCTGGTGACCGCGATCTCGAGGTGGCGCCGGGCGCGGTGGAGATCGCCGGAGCGATAATAGAGGAAGCCCAGGCCCTTGTGCGCACCCAGGTGGGTGGGGTCGAGCTGCAGCGCCTCCATCCAGGCGTCGAAGGCCGATTCGCCGTCGCCGAGGTCGCTGTGGATCCGGGCGCAGAGGTCGCGCGCGTCCGCGAGCGCGGGATACCGCGCGGCACCGGCGAGCGCGACCTTGAGCGCGGCCGCGCCCTGCCCCCGCCGGCGCAGCACTTCGCCAAGCTCGAGGAAGACCAGGCTCCCCGGATCGGCCGCGAGCGCGGCAGTCAGGGCGCGAACGTCGTCACTCATGCGATGCCCGCACCGCGCGCCCGAGCAGCTCCGCGGCGCCCCGCAACCTGCTGACCCATCCGCCCAGCGTATCCTCCTCGGGATGTCTCGAGTCGAGCCGGCTCCAGGCATCCCACGTGTCGATCGCGTCGTCGAACTGTCCCTGTGCCGCGAGCGCGAGCCCCAGCAGCCGCCGCGCCGGCGCATGGAGTACGTCGGACGCCAGCACGGCCTCGAGCACCGCCTGCGCCTCGCCTGGCCGCTCGGCGGCCAGCAGCGCCCGCGCCGCCATCAGCCGCGAAGGGAGATGGCCGGCGCCGGCGCTCGCCGCGGCCTCTTCCGCCGACGCAAGCGCCGCGGTCGCGTCGCCCGCGATCAGGTAGGCCTCGGCGCGCGCGAGCAGCTCGGCGATCTCCCCGCCGACGCTGGGGGGGAGCCCCGGCGCGCGCGGGTCCTCGATCACCACGATGCCCGCGCTCGCGAGGCCGTACAGGGTCCGCGCCACGTCGAAGTCGGAGCGGCCCACCGCGTCGGCGAGGACCCGTACGTCGCGGGCGCCGTCCACCGCCGCCAGCACCGCCCATTCGTCGGGGAGGAGGTCCATCGGCGCCGCCTCGACGCCGTCCGGCGCCACCAGCCGCGGCACCACCCCGAGGTGCGGCACCATCGACTCGATCCGGCTCCACTCGTCGATCCGCCGCGCGGCCTCCATCAGCAGCGCACCGGTCGGGATGCGCAGCGACGCCTGGGCCGGCACGTGGTCGAGGGGGGACTCGCTGAAGGAGAAGTAGCCTTCCGACCATCCCATCAGCTCAAAGATGACCTCTTCGACCTGCGCCCGCACCTGCCGCTCCAGCTCCTTGCGCGGCACCGCGCCCACCGCGATCAGGATCTCGCCGAGCCGGCGGGAATCGCCCGACGCCTGCATGTCCCGCGCGCGGGCGAGGTCCGACTCGCTCACCTTCCCCGAGCGCAGCAGCACCGAGCCGAGCGGATGCGGATTGCTCTGGATCTCCGCCGCGACCACCGCGCCCTGGTCGAAGTACACCGTCCCGCCGTTCTGCCGGAGCTCCGACGTCACCCGGAGGATGCCCGTCTTCTGGGCCAGGTCGAGCAGCTGGAAGACATCGTGAATGCTCAGCTCGCGGAGCGGTCCCTCGATCGGCACGTCAGTCCCCCGCTCCCGAAAGGATGTGCTGCAGGTCGCGCGCGGAGCGGGCCCGGCTCCGCGCCTGCGAGGCGAGCTGGCTCGCCGGCTCGATCTGCACCACCCGGTCCCACGACGAGACGGCGCGCCGGAAATGCCGCTCGCGCGCGAGCGCGACGCCCTGATAGAAGAGCGCGCCGGTGTGCTCGGGGTCGAAGCGCAGCACCCGGTCGAATGCCTGGAGCGCCTCCTGCGGGCGGCCGTCGTCGAGGAGGGCCCGGCCCAGCAGGGTGAGGGCGTCGAAGTCGTACGGGTCGGCGGCGAGCACGCCGATCAGCACGTCCACCGCGGCGCCGGGCGACTCGGTGCGGCGCAGGAGATCCGCCAGCGCCAGGCATGCCGTCGTGAAGGTCGGCAGCAGGTCGAGCGCGCACAGGTACGCGGACCGCGCGCCGGTCCAGTTCTCGCGGCGCTCCTCGAGACAGCCCAGCTCGTACCAGACCTGCACCAGGCCGCCGTCGATCCGGAGCGCGAGCTGGCAGGCCTCGAGCGCGGCAGCGGTATCGCCCATGCGCGCGCTGATGATCGCCTGGAGCTGGTAGAGATCGGGGCGGCCCGGCGCGCGGGCCAGCGCATCGCGGACGCAGCCGAGCGCGCTGGGCGCATCGCCCGCGGCAAGGCAGGCGCGCGCGCGGGCGACCAGCACCTCGGGATCGTCCCCGCGCCGCCGCGCGAGGTCATCCGCGAGCGGCACCGCCTCGGCGGCGCGATCGAGCGACACGAGGGCGCGGACCTCGCCGAGCATGGCGTCGCCGTCGGCGGGGTCGAGCGCGCGCGCCTCACGGTAGCGCTCCAGCGCCTCGCCATGCAGGCCGCGCCGGGCGAAGATGTCGCCGAGCAGCACCGTGGCGCGGGCCGCGTCGGCACCGCGCGCACGCGCGCGGCCCAGCTCCGCCGTGGCCAGCTCGAGCAGGCCCTTGCCGACGTAGTCCCGGGCGAGCGCGAGCACGTCGTCCCCCACGGGCGCGGCCGCCGGCTCGGCGACGGGCTCCTCCGGGGCACGCGGCGGCTCCGCCCGCGGGACCAGGTCGGCGAAGAGCTGGTCGAGCACGCCGGCGTCGAACGCGAAACTGCCGGCCAGCGCCTCGCCGCCGAGCTCGGGCGCGATGGGCGGGGCGATGGTGATGCCCGGGTCCTCATACTGCAGGTCCAGGGCGAGGGCGTACTTCTGCGGCACGTAGAAGGGCTCGAGCTCGAGCGCGCGCTTGGTCTCGCGGAGCGCGCCGTCGAAGTCGCCGAGCTGGCTCAGCGTGAAGCTCAGGTTGTAATGAGCGGCGGCCAGCGCGCCGTCGGCCTCCACCGCGCGCTGGAAGGCCGTGCGCGCCTCCGAGAAGCGCTTCAGCTCCATCAGCACGAGCCCGACGCCGTTCCACGCCACCGCGTTCTGCGCCTCCTCGGCGAGCGCGGACCGGTAGCCCTCGATGGCGGGCTGCAGCTCGCGGCGCTGGAAATGGAGCAGCGCGAGGTTGAGGCGCACGGTGACCGGCACGCGCGGGCCGCGGGCGGCGCGCCGGAAGGTGTCCAGCGTCGCGGCCGCATGCGGGTCCTGCGCCCGGAGCACGCCCAGGTTGTTCCACGCGAGCACGTACGCCGGGTCGAGATCCACGGCGCGCAGGTACGACTCCTCCGCCGCCTCCCGGTTGCCCGCCTGGTGCAGGCAGACGCCGCGCTCGTTCCAGAGCTTGGGCGAGTCGGGATACTGGACCACCAGCGACTCGTAGAGCTGAAGCGCCGCCCCGAGGTCGCGGCGCAGCAGCTCGACCTCGGCCATCGCCTGCAGCACGTGGCGGCGGTCCTCGCCCGCGTCGAGCGCCAGCCGGTACTCCCGCAGGGCCTCGGCGAAGTAACCCTTCTGCCGGAAGGCGAGCCCGAGGTTGAAGTGCGCGAGCCCTGAATCGCCGACGCTCTCGGGGCGGGGCGACCCGGCGCCGTCCGCCGTGCCCTCGGCGCCGAACCGCGCCAGCGTGAGGTTGGCGTGCGCACGGGTGAGCGCCGGGTTGAGGGCAATGGCGCGCCGGGCGGCCTCGCGGGCCTCGTCGTGCAGGCCCATGTCGCCGTAGACGAAGGCGAGGAGATAGTGCGCATCGGCGTAATCGGGATTGCGCGCGATGGCGGCACGCAGCGCCTGGAGCGCCGGGTCGTTGAGGCCCCGGTTGTAGAGTGCCTCGCCGTGGTAGAAGAGGGCGACCGCGCTGCCGGGATCCTCCTCGCAGGCGCGGGCGAACCACTCCGACGCCTCCTCGACCCGGCCCCGCGCCTTCTGCGCGAGGCCGAGCTGGATCATGGCCGCGACGTCGCGCGGCCGGCGGTCGAGCAGCGCCTCGAGCTCGGCGACCGCGTCGTCGTGGTCGCCCAGCGCGGCGTAGGTGCGGCCCAGCTCCCAGCGGGCCTCGTGATCGTCGGGCGAGCGGCGCAGGCGCTCCTGCAGCTCGGCCACCCGGCGGTCGAAGTGCCCGCTGTCCCGGCAGGCGATCTCCAGGTTGGCCTGGGCCACCTGCATCTTGGGATCGAGCTCGAGCGCGCGCCCGAAGGCGGCGATCGCCTCGGGGATCAGGCCCTTCTGGTAGTAGAGGACGCCGAGGTTGTTGTGCGCGCCGGCATCCGCTGGGTCGATGCGGCGGGCGAACGACCGCAGCGCAGCGAGATCGCGTTCCGACAGCACGGGCGCCGGCATCGGCTAGGTCAGGCGGATGGCGTCGAAGATGGCGCGGAGCGACGGCATGTCCGGGAGCAGGAGGAAGTGTCCTTCCAGGCGCTCCGGCTCGCCCCCGAGCTGGAACGACGTCTCGACGCAGAAGACGAAATCGCGCTCGTGGCCGAAGTTGAGGTACGCCGTCGTGAGGATGGCGGCGCTCAGGTCGATCACCAGGCTGGGGACCGACGGCACCAGCATCATCCCCATGAAGTCGCTGAGCGCGTTCATGTAGGCGCTCACCAGGATGTTGCCCACTTCCTTGAGCCCCGACTGCTCCATCGGCCCGAAGTCGGCCGTGGCGCCGTTCTCGCGGCGGAAGAGGATGTCGCAGAGGCGCTGGGCGGAGCGCTCGGGAAAGAGCACCAGGGTGCGGCCGGTGAGGTCGCCCATCATCTGCATCAGCACGGCCGCGACGACGGCGTCCGGCCGGCCGAGCATGTCGGCGACCTCCTCGAGCGGCCGCACGTTGACCTCGGGGACGCTGATCATGATCGTCCGGTTGGTCATCTGCGACAGCGCGGTCGCCGCGTGGCCGGCGCCGATGTTGGCGACCTCGCGAAGCGCGTCGAGCTGCAGGGCCTTCAGCTGGCGGGCGTCTTCCATGTCCCCTCGCTAGACGAGTGCGGCGGCGTCGAGGATCAGCGCCGGCGCTCCGTCAGCCAGAATGGTGGCGCCCCCGACGTACGGAGGCATCCCTCGCGGCCCGTGGAAGGGCTCCACGACGATGTCCTGCTGTCCCAGCAAGCGGTCCACCACGAGCGCCGCGCGCCGCTCGCCGATCTCGAGGATTATGGTCGGGCGCTTCGGCAGCACCGGCCCGGTGCCCGCGGCGGACACCAGGTCGCGCAGGTGCACCGTGGGCATCACTCGGTCGCGCACCACCAGCGACTCGCGGTCCCGCACCGAGGTGAGCGACCGCGGGTCGAACTCGACCGTCTCGGCGACGTAGGCCAGCGGCACGGCGTAGCGCTCGGTCCCGACGCCGGTGAGCAGGGCGCGGACGATCGCCAGCGTGAGCGGGACGCGCACCGTGAACGTGGTCCCCTTCCCGCGGTCGCTCTGCACCGTGAGCGTGCCGCCCAGCGCGCGCACCCGCGTCGCCGCCACGTCCACGCCGACGCCGCGCCCGGAGACGCCGCTCACCTGGGTGGCGGTGCTGAAGCCGGCGCGCGCGAGCACGCGCAGCAGCAGGTCGTCGCTCAGCACCTCGACGTCCGGCCCGATCAGGCCCTCGCGGCGGCCCTTGGCGAGGATGGCGGCGCGGTCGATGCCGCGGCCGTCGTCGGCGACCCGGATCGCGACGCTGTTCCGGTCCCGGGCCGCCGAGACGGTGACGGTTCCTTCGGCCGGCTTGCCGGCGGCGACCCGCTCAGCGGCGGGCTCGAGGCCGTGGTCCACGGCGTTCCGGATCAGGTGCAGCAGCGGGTCGCCGATCTCGTCGAGCACGGCGCGGTCGAGCTCGATCTCGCCACCTTCCTCCTCGAAGCGGGCCTGCTTGCCCAGCTCGCGCGCGAGGTCGCGCACCAGGCGGGGAAAGCGGTCGAAGACCTCGCCGACCGGGCTCATCCGCGCCTGCATGATCTCCGCCTGCATCGCCGTCACCAGGCGGGAGACGCGCTCGGCCACGGGCTCGAGCGCCCGCTCCTCGGTCCTGGCGGCGAGGTCCACCAGCCGGTTGCGCGCCACGACCAGCTCGCCGACCTGCTTCATCAGCACGTCGAGCCGCTGCAGGTCGACGCGGATCTGGCGGCCGCGCGCCACCGATTCGACGCCCAGCTCGCCGGCCTGGGGCTCGCCGAAGCGCACATCCACGACGTCGCCCGCGGAGCGGATGGCGGTGGCGATCACCTCGTCCGGCGCATCCGACGTGATCCGGAACGAGAACCGGCCGCCGAAATCGTCGCGCTCGAACGCTGCCGGCGTCGGCCGGAGCTCGCTCACCGCACCGATCGTCTCGGCGCGGCGCACGGCGATCATCGCGCGGCCCCCGCGCATGGTCGCGTCGGAGCGGATGGCCACGCGCACCAGCCGCGCCCGCGCCGCCGCGCGCACCGCCACGAACTCGGCGGTGGGCGCCCCGACGTTGGCGGCCGCCGCATGATCGAGCGCGATGAGCAGCTCGGCATCGGCGGGCGCGTCGCCCTCGTCACCGGCCCCGATGCGCTCCACGCCGGCGCTGAGCGCGTCCACGGCGCGGAAGAGCAGCTGGAGCAGCTCCGGCGTCGCGCCGGTGCGGCCGTTCCGCGTCGCCTCGAGCAGGTTCTCGGTCCGGTGGGCCACGTCGGCGAGCGCCTGGTAACCCATCGTCGCCGCCATCCCCTTCACCGTGTGGATGGCGCGGAACAGCGCCCCCACCGGTTCCGTCGCCGCCGGGTCGCGCTCCCATTCGAGCAGGAACTGGTTGCAGGAGCTGAGGTGCTCGCGACTTTCGGCGAGGAACAGCGCCGCGTACTTCGAGACGTCCATCGGCTCAGCCGAGGACGCGCTGGACCGCCTCGAGCACCCGGGAGGGCTGGAAGGGCTTGACCACGAAGTCCTTGGCGCCGGCCTGGATGGCCTCGACCACCAGCGCCTGCTGTCCCATCGCGCTGCACATGAGGATCCGGGCCTCGGGATCGTCCTTGCAGATCTCGCGCACCGCGTCGATGCCGCCCATGTCGGGCATCACGATGTCCATGGTGACGAGGTCGGGCTTGAGCGAGCGGTACTTCTCCACCGCCTGCGAGCCGGATTCCGCCTCGCCGACGACCTCGAATCCCGCCTGCGTGAGGATGTCGCTGATCATCGTGCGCATGAAGATCGCGTCATCGCAGACGAGTACGGTGTGACTCACGCACCACCTCCGTGCATTGGCGAAGCCGGGGAGAACGAAGAGACGGGCCGACCGGGCGGTCAGCCGCCGAGCATCGGGGCGAGCAGCGCCTCGGTATCCAGCATCACGAAGTGCTCGTCGCCGCGGCGGGCCACCGCCCTTACCACGCGGGGATCGACGCCGGGCAGGCTGGCCCGCTCGGCGATGGCCACGGCGGGCAGCTCGACGAAGTCGCGCACCTCGCTCACGATGAGCCCGCAGCCGCGGCCC
>CAMLLJ010000068.1 GCA_946480845.1 uncultured Gemmatimonadota bacterium | reverse complement strand
CGTCTGCACGATCGGGTTGTCGGCGAGCAGGTCGAGGTCCGCCACCGGCGCGAATACCCAGTTGACGCCCACGGAGAGCGCGTCGCGCGCCGTGCGGGCGCCGGCCGCGCGAATGACGTCGGGATCGCCGAGTGAGGCGAGCGCCAGCGGCGGCGGGATCTCGGTGAGCCCGGCGAACTGCTGCCCCGCCCCGCGTTCGAGGTCGGCGCCGATCAGCAGCGGGCGCCCCGCGCGCGCGACCAGCGACGCGGTAAGTGCGCGCACTTCGCCGGCGGGACCACCGAAGATGATGAAGCCGCCGGCACCGGCCTCGAGCGCGGCATCGACGGCCGCCGCCTCGTGGCCGAACCCGGTGCCGTCCGCCCAGCGCAGCGCGGGGAGGACCAGGCGGCCGACGGGTCGCTGCCTCATGCCGGAGTGATGGAACCGAGGACGCGAGGGTGCGATGCGCCGGTGGCGGCGGGCAGGTTGCCCGGCTGCCCATGCAGGGTGAGGTAGCCGAGCAGGGCGAAGGCGACCGCCTCCTTGGCATCGCCGTCGAAGTACAGCTCGTCGAAGCGGCGGATCCGCGGCGCCGCGCCGCGCGCGCCCGCGAGATGCTCGCGGAAAGATGCCATGAGCCCGGGATGGTGGGTGCCCCCGCCCGACACCACGATCTCCGCGGGCGGCGTCCAGCGCGCGATGGCTCCGGCCAGCGTGCGTGCGGTCAGCTCGACCGCGGTGGCGACGCCGTCCGGTCCCGGCACGCGCTCGTGCAACCGTCTTGCGACGGCGTCGCCGAAGCGTTCGCGGCCGGTGCTCTTGGGCGGCTCCATCGCGAAGTACTCATCGGCCAGCAGCTCGGCCAGCAGCCGCTCATCGGCGCGGCCCCGCGCGCAGAGCGCGCCGTCGCGGTCGAACGGCAGCGACGGGTCCACCATGCGTGCCACGGCGTCGATCAGCGCGACTCCCGGGCCGGTATCGAGCGCGAAGGCCCCTTCCTCCTGCGCGCGCCGGGCCACGTAGGTCAGGTTGGCCATCCCGCCGATGTTGACCAGCACCCGCGGCTCGAGGCCGCCGAAGAGGAGCACGTCGGCCATCGGCACCAGCGGGGCGCCCTGGCCTCCCGCCGCGCAATCGCGCGCGCGGAAGTTGCTCACCACCCGCACGCCGAAGCGTTCCGCCAGCACCGACGGCTCGCCAAGCTGCCAGGAGACCAGTGGCGGTTCGTGCCAGACGGTCTGGCCCGGGAAGGCGATGAGCGCGAGGTCGGAGGCGAGCACCTGCGTGGACGCGAGCAGCTCCTGCACCGCGTCGCCGGCCCAGTGGGCGAGGGAGACATGGAGCAGCGCCGTCGCGCGGGCGTCGGCGCCGCGGATGCCCGCGCGGATCTGTTCGCGCTCGGGCTCGGTGTAGGGCCGGCTGACGAAGCCGAGCAGGGTGGCATGCGTCGGGTCGGCGAAGCGCACCAGCGCGGCATCCACGCCGTCGAGCGAGGTGCCCGACATGATGCCGACCGCGAGAGAGGGGCGCTCGGTCATGCAGGGTCCATCGGGGGCGGATCCCCCACGATCGGGCGGAGCCGGCCCTGGTGCTCCTCGATCAGCCGCTCAGCCTCGTCCCGCGCCACGCCGCGCCGCGCCATCACGATGGCGACCTTGACGCGGCCGTCCGCCGCGTCGATTGCGGCGCGCGCCTCGGCGCGGCCGAGGCCGGTCGTCTCCATCACGATGCGCTCGCTCCGGTCCACCAGCTTGTCGTTCCAGGCGCGCAGGTCCACCATCAGGTTGCCGTACACCTTGCCGAGCCGGATCATCGCGCCGGTGGTGATGGTGTTGAGCGCGAGCTTGGTGGCGGTACCGGCCTTCATGCGGGTGGAGCCCGTGACCACCTCGGGCCCAACGCGCAGCACCACGCAGACATCGCAGGTCTCCTGCAGCAGCGCGGGCGGCTCCGCGCAGGTGACGAGCGCGGTGCGGGCCCCGAGCGTCTGCGCCCGCGAGAGCGCGGCGCGCACGTAGGGCGTCGTTCCGCTGGCCGCGATGCCGACCACCAGATCGCTGGCGGTGACCTGGCGCTCGTCCATCACGGTGAGTCCCGCGTTCACGTCGTCTTCGGCGCCCTCGACCGAGCGCACCAGCGCGGGTGCGCCCCCGGCGATGATCCCGACCACCATGCCGGGCGGCGTGCCGAAGGTGGGCGGGCATTCGGCCGCATCGAGCACGCCGAGCCGGCCGCTGGTTCCCGCGCCGACGTAGAGCAGCCGCCCACCGCCCCGGAAGGCGGCCTCGGCGAGCTCGATGACGCGCGCCAGCTCGCCTGCCTGGGCCGCAACGGCGCCGGGCACGGCTGCGTCCTCGGCGTTGAGCAGTGCGACGATCTCGCGAGGGCTCGCGACATCGATGCTCTGGGTGCGCGGATTGCGGCGTTCGGTGAGGCGCGAGTCGCGGTACGTGTCGGCCATGAATGCGGTGAGGGAGTGTGCAGGGACGGCGACCGGGCTAAATTAGGAGCCGTCAGTCGCCCGGGGCAACCTCGGGCTCCCCCTCACACAGCCGAGGTCCGAGTGAAGCACCTGCCAGCCTGCTGCATTCTTGCCGTGGCCGTCATCCTGTCGGGGTGCGCCGGGCGCGGGGCCACCGATGGCACGACGGGGGCCGCGGCCGTAGGGGCCGAGGGCATGAGTCCCACCTGGCGGCACGCCGGGCGGTCCCGCGTCACCACCGGCAGCAGCGCGATGGTCGTCTCCGGCAGCCCGATCGCGAGCGAGGTGGGGCGCGACATCCTGCGCCGCGGCGGCAATGCGACCGATGCGGCGGTGGCCGTGGGATTCGCGCTCGCCGTGGTGCACCCCGAGGCGGGAAACCTCGGCGGCGGCGGCTTCATGGTGATGCGCACGAAGGACGGCGACGTCAGTGCCATCGACTACCGCGAGATGGCGCCCGGCGCCGCCACCCGCGACATGTACCTCGACCGCAACGGCAACCCGAGCGACCTCAGTGTCATCGGGCATCTCGCTGCCGGGGTGCCGGGCTCGGTGGC
This sequence comes from uncultured Gemmatimonadota bacterium, assembly GCA_946480845.1. The sequence continues at coordinate 9,492 of CAMLLJ010000068.1, read as the reverse complement.
GGGCATGCTGGAAGCGCACCGGCGTTTCGGCAAGCTGCCGCTCGCCGACCTGGTCGAGCCGGCCATCCGGCTCGCGCGCGACGGGTTCGTGGTCGATTCCTTCCGCTTCCGGTCGATCGAGAGCGACCGCGACCGGCTGCACCTCTTCCCCGCGTCTCGGCGCAGCTTCCTTCCCGACAGCGGCCACGCCCCGCGGCCGGGTACGCGCTGGACGCAGCCCGACCTGGCCCGCACGCTGGGCGCCATCCGCGACCAGGGGCGCGACGGGTTCTACCGCGGCTGGGTGGCGGACAGCATCGTCGCCGAGATGAAGCGGGGCGGCGGCATCATGACGCACGCCGACCTCGAAGCGTACCGGGCCGAATGGCGGGAGCCGATCCGGATCAGCTACCGGGGACACACCATCTTCTCGATGCCGCCCGCCTCCTCCGGCGGCGTCACGATGGGAGAGATCCTGAACATCATGGAGGGCTTCGACCCGCTGCCGGCCTTCGGCACGTCGGCCCTGATGCACCGCGAGGCAGAGGCGATGCGGCGCGCCTTCACCGACCGCAACACCATCCTGGGCGACCCCGCCTTCGTGCAGATGCCGCTCGGCCGGCTGCTCTCCAAGGAGTATGCCGCCGAGCTGCGCGGCCAGATCGGGGACCGGGCGACGCCGACCCCGAAGTTCGACCCCACGGCGCGCGAGGGCGCCTCCACGACGCACTACAGCGTGGTGGATGCCGACGGCAACTCGGTGAGCTGCACGACGACGCTCAACAACAGCTACGGGAGCGCGGTCACCGTCTCCGGGGCCGGCTTCCTGCTCAACGACGAAATGGACGACTTCGCCACCGCGCCCGGCAAGCCGAACATGTACGGCCTGGTCCAGGGCGAAGCCAACGCGGTCGCAGGCGGAAAGCGGATGCTCTCGGCGATGACGCCGAGCCTGGTGCTCGATCCCCGGGGGCAGCTGCTGATGGTGGTCGGGACGCCGGGCGGCCCCCGCATCATCACCATGGTGTATCACGTGATCTCCAACGTGATCGATCACCGGATGTCGCTGGCGGACGCCGTGGCAGCGCCGCGGATGCATCACCAGGCGCTCCCCGACCAGATCCGGCTGGAACGCGGCGGCTTCACGCCGGCGACGATCGCCGGCCTGCGGGCCCTGGGGCACGAAGTGATCGAGGGCGGCACCACGGGCGATGTGGAGGCCATCATCCGCACCAGCGCAGGCTGGGAGGGCGTGAGCGATCCGAGATACGGCGGGGCCGGCGCCGGCTACTAGCCGTCGCGCCCGGTTCCTCGACGAGAAAGCGCCCCATGGCCTTCGCCATGGGGCGCTTTCTCGAGCGTCCTTCCCGCGTCAGGTGCGCGAGAAGGAATTATCCAGGGTGATCACCACGGTGCTCCCGGCCGGCAGGATGACGTCCCGGTCCTGGGTTTCGTTGGCGCGCTGCGCGCCCACCGCACCGCCGATCACACCGCCGATCACGGCGCCCTTGGTGCCGCCGCCCAGCACGCGGCCGACCACGGCACCTGCCGCGGCGCCGGCGCCGACCTTCGCCACATCGCCCACGTCCGTCTTCCGGTCGCGCAGCTCGGTGGCCAGGCCGGTCACGTTGCCGGACAGGTTGTAGGTCTGCCCGTTGATCTCGACGCTGCTGGCGGCGAGCGTCAGCGTGCCGGTGTTGTCGCTCTTGTTCTCCGACTCGCGGATCGACGTGATGGTCAGGTTGACGGTGGAGCCGGCCGGGATGACCACGCGGCCTGCGGCGTCGCGCACGTCATTCGCGGCGCGGGCCGCCACCGTCTGCCCCTGCTTGTGGGTCTTGGACGAAATCTCCGCGTCGATCGTCGCGTTGACCTTGGTGCCGGCGGCCAGGCTGCGCGCCGCGGGGGCTGGTGCCGCCGTCTGGGTGGCCGGCGCCGGCGCCGGGGGGCGGGCCGCCGGCGGACGAGTCGGGGGACGGGCGGCTGACGGCGCCGGCGTCGCCGCGGCCGTATCGGCCGGCCGGTCGCCCAGCACCGCCGTCGTATCCACGGGCGCCATCTGGAGATCCCGGTTCAGGCTGTCGGCCATCGCGGCATCGTCGCGCCCGCTGTCGGCACAGGCCGCCAGCGCGGCCAGGCCGAGCACTGCCAGCAACTTTCTCGACATGCACTCTCCTCCTCGATGTTGTGAACTTGCTTCACCGGAGCTGCGCCCCGACATTCCGGCACGATGCGCGAGCTGCACACCCTCCTGCCGTTCCTCCGCCCCTACCGCCTGACCCTCGTGCTCGGCCTGGGCCTGGTGGTCATCTCCAACGGCTTCGCCACGCTCGGGCCCCGCTTCGTGCAGCACGGGATCGACGCCCTCGAGGCCGGCGCCCCCTTTTCCGCCGTACAACGATCGGTCCTGCTCCTGCTCCTCGTGGCGGTGGCGGGCGGCCTGGCCCGGTACGGCATGCGCCAGCTTCTGAACAGTGCCAGCCGCCGGGTGGAGTACGACCTGCGCAATCGCCTCTACCGGTATATACAGGGATTATCCGCTGAATTCTATGACCGGTACCCGACCGGCGATGTGATGGCGCGCACAACGAACGATCTCCTTGCGGTGCGCATGGTTGCGGGGCCGGCCCTCATGTACCTGGTGGATACGCTGGTCCGGACCGTCCTCGTGGTGCCCGTCATGGTGCACATCAGCCCCGCCCTCTCCGCGCTGGCGCTGGTGCCGCTGGCCCTGCTCCCCGTGGCCATGGCCTTCTTCGGCTCGGCCATCCACCGGCGGAGCGAGGCCATCCAGGCGCAGTTCTCGGTGCTCACGGGCCACGCGCTCGAGAACCTCTCGGGCGTCCGGATCGTCCGCGCCTACCGGCAGGAGCGCGCGGAGCTGGACGAGTTCGGTCGGCTCAACGCCGAGTACTCGGCGAGGAACCTCGCCCTCGCCCGGGTGCAGGGCATGTTCCATCCCCTGCTCGCGTTCCTGGGCGGGCTGGGCGCCGTGGCGCTGCTCTACCTCGGCGGCCGGCTGATCATCGCGGGCACCGTGACGGTGGGCGAGTTCGTCGCGTTCGGCGTCTACCTCACGATGCTGGTCTGGCCCATGATCGCGCTGGGCTGGGTGGTCAGCCTGGTGCAGCGGGGCGCGGCCTCGATGGGGCGCATCAACGAGATCCTGGCCCAGCGGCCCGCGGTGACGGAGCCTTCCGATCCGTTACCCCTTCCCGACCCTGCAGGCGGCCGCCGGGTCACATTCGACAACGTCTGGTTCAGGTACCCCGCCGCCGCCGACCGCGGGTGGGTACTGGAGGGCGTCTCGTTCGACCTGCCGGCCGGGGCGTCGCTCGCGATCGTGGGGGCCACCGGCAGCGGCAAGAGCACGCTGGCCGAGCTGCTGGTGCGGACCTACGACCCGGACCGTGGGCGCATCCTGCTCGATGGCGTGGACATCCGCGAGATCTCGTTCGATGCGCTGCACACGGCGGTCGGCTTCGTGCCCCAGGAGACGTTCCTCTTCAGCGCCACGCTGCGCGAGAACGTGCTCCTGGGAGCGCCGGATGACGGCCGCCTCGAGCGTGCCGCAGCCGTCGCCCGGCTGGACGAAGCAATTCCCGCCCTTCCCGACGGCTACGACGCCATGCTCGGCGAGCGCGGGATCAACCTCTCCGGCGGTCAGAAGCAGCGCACCGCGATCGCGCGCGCGCTGGCGCAGGACCCGCCGGTCTTCGTGCTGGACGACGCGCTGAGCGCGGTGGATGCGCAGACCGAGGCGCGGATTCTCCAGGGCCTCCGCAGCGCGCTGTCGGGCCGCACCAGCGTGACCATCTCGCACCGATTGGCCGCGGTGCGGGATGCCGACCTGATCCTGGTGCTCGAGAGTGGACGCGTCGTGGAGCGCGGCACGCACCCGGAGCTGCAGGCGGCCGCGGGGCGCTATTGGGAACTGCTGCGCCGCCAGGAGATCGAGGCGGAGCTGGACGTGCCGGTGGGTGGGGCTCCCGAGCCGGAGGCCGGCAGCCTAGAGCCGGCGGCGGAGGAACTCGGGCGTCAGGTCTGAGAGCCACCCGGCGATCCGGGTGAATTCACCGGACACCATGAGGATGCCGACCGCGATCAGCAGAATGCCGCTGGCCAGCTTCACCTTGCCGAGATGCCTGCGGAACCCCTTGAACCAGTCGAGGAATGCGTCGAGGGCAAAGGCGGCGAGCACGAACGGAATCGCCAGCCCTGCCGAGTACGCCACCAGCAGTGACATGCCACGCGAGAAATCGCCCTGGGTGGCGGCGAGCCCGAGGATGGCGCCGAGAATCGGACCAATGCATGGCACCCACCCGGCGGCGAAGGCCATGCCCACCAGCGACGAGCCAAGGTAGCCCACGGGCTTCTCGTCCACCTGGAGGCGCTGCTCCCGCTCGAGGAACGGAACCTTGAGGATGCCCACGGTCCACAGCCCGAACAGGATGATGAGCACGCCGCCTATCCGCGCGACCAGCAGCTTCTGGGACTTGAGCGCGGCCCCGAACGCGGAGGCGCCGGCGCCGAGCGCAAGGAACACCAGCGTGAAGCCGAGCACGAAGAACAGCGCGTGGGTCACGGTAATGCGGCGCCGGTGCACCGCGTCCGGCGCCGTCATCCCAGTCAGAAACCCGATGTACGACGGCACCAGCGGCAGCACGCAGGGCGAAAGAAAGCTCAGCAGCCCCGCCGTGAAGGCGACCAGGACGCCCACCGATACGCTGTCGCTCATCCCGTGATGCCCCCCAGTTCCCGCTGAAGGCACTCGCGGCAGGTGCCGAAGATCTCGACCCGGTGCCGCCGGTGCTGGAACGCGTGCTCGTCCGCGACCACCGGCAGCATCCGCTCGAGCCGCTCGTTCTCGAATTCCACCACCCGCCCGCAGCGGACGCAGATCAGGTGGCCGTGCGCGTCCTCGCCGCCCGCCGGCTCGAAGCGCCGGAACCCCTCGCCGAACTCGTGCTCGCGCACCAGGCCGGCGCTCACCAGGAGCCCGAGGGTCCGATAGATCGTGGCGACGCCCACCTGCACCCCTCGCTCCCGGAGCCGGCGTGCGATGGCCTCCACCGAGAGGTGCTCGTCGGAGCCAAACACCGTCTCGGCGACATGATCACGCTGGGCGGTGACCGGAAGGCGGTGGTCGCGGAGCCAGCGCCGGAACCGCTCGAGGAGCTCGCTCCGCTCGGCGCTAGCGAGCCGCGCCATGGTCCACCGGCGCGAACCAGGCCGAGGGGTCGATCTCGACCGGCGGCACCTCGTCGTCGGTGCGCCGGTGCACGTCGAGCAGCAGCGCGGGGAGGTTCTCCAGCGGGCCGCTGCCGACTTCCTCCACCGTCGCCTCGAACTTGCCGCGCTCCTTGCCCTTCACCTGGAGCATGAAGCGCGCGGTGTAGATCCGGCGGCGCTCTCCCTGCTCGCCCTCGACCCGGGTGAGCACGGCCGTGCCCCATTCGCGCTGGTCCTGGCGCAGCACGGGGAAGACCCACACGCCGTCGATGTCACCCGCCGGCAGCAGCTCCGCCACGCGGAGCGCGAGCTTCTCCCAGCCGGGGCCGGCGCCGGGCGCGCTCATGCCGCGGATGCCGGCGCGCGCTCGACGTAGAAGCGGAGCACGTGCATGAAGTCCTGTGCGTTGGTGACGACCCCGTACGCCTGGTGGGTGCCGCGGTCCTTCAGCTTGTTGACCACGAACTCGGTCTGGTCCACGCAGATGGTCATGAGCGGCTCGGGCGCGCCGCGCCGGGTATGGAAGGCGGGCAGCATGTTGCCCACGGCAATGGCGTGGAGGGCCGTCGCCACGAAGATGGCGCCGGTGGCCAGGACGGTATGCTCGCGCATAGCATCCTGCGCGGCCAGCGAATCGGTGACCACGCCCGGCAGCGGACCGTCGTCGCGGATCGAGCCGGCGAGCACGTATGGCACCTGGTGGGTGACCAGCGCGTGCATGATGCCGCTCCGGATCAGCCCGCCGGCCACGGCCGCCTCGATCGACCCGGCGGCTCGCACGCGGTTGATTGCCCGCATGTGCAGGCCGTGCCCGCCCTCCGTCGGCTGTCCCGTACTGGTCATGCCGAGGGTGGTGCCGAAGATCGCGGCCTCGATATCGTGCACCGCCACGGCGTTGCCGACCAGCACCGCCTGGACGAACCCGTTGGCGATGAACCACTCGAAGTCGGTCCGCGCCCGCGAATGCACCAGCGCCGGCCCCGCCACCCAGAGGAGGTAGCCGCCGCGCTGCCTCTCCTCCACCAGCCGCCCGGCCAGCTCCTCGTAGTTGACCGGCCGCTCGCGGCTCACTTCGGTGGACATGAAGCGGAATTCGTTGGCACCGTGCCCACCGCCGAGGAAACCGGCTGAATGCACCACGATCCCTTCGCTTCCATCCTCCGCCTCGCCCATGGCGATGAGCTCCCCGCGCGCGAGACGGCGGGGCTCGATGGTCTCGAGCACGCCGGCCCGCCGCACGATCACGCAGTCCATGCGCGGGCGGGTGGGCGCGATCCAGCGTCCGCCCACATGCACGTAGGTGGGCAGGTTCGAGGTCGAGAAGAATCCTTCGGGAAGGACGCCGTCCGCCGGCAGGGGCTCGAACCGGGCTTCCGGCGCGCCCGCGAACGGCGGCTTCGAGAAGTCCGGCAGGGTGTCTGGCGCTGGGCTCATAGAGCCGTGAAAAGTAGGCGGGGCGGTATGCGGCTGGAACCCCCGTGTTGCACGGAGCGCCCTGCGGCGTCTACACTCCCGCATGTCGAGCGCACGGCGGCCGGCCTGGTGGTTCCGGATCCTGCTCATCGTGGCGGGCCTGCCCGTGGGGGGCCGCCGTGCGTCAGCCCAGGTGGCCCCGCCGCGCGACAGCGTACCCGTCGTGCTGCCCCCGCTGGTCGTGACGGTGCGGCGCGCCGACGAGGCGCTGGCGCGCATCCCGGCCGCGGTGACCGTACTCGACAGTGCCGACCTGGCCCGCGGCCGCGCCGGTCTCGGGCCCGACGAGGTGCTCGGCGGCGTGCCCGGACTCTACGTCGCCAACCGCTACAACTACTCGCTCGACCAGCGCATCTCGCTGCGCGGGTTTGGCGGGCGCGCCAACTTCGGCGTGCGGGGCATCAAGGTCCTCCTCGACGGCATTCCGCAGACGCTTCCGGACGGCCAGACCCAGCTCAGCAACGTGGACTGGGGCGCGCTCAGGCGGATCGAGGTGCTGCGCGGTCCGGCCGGCGCGCTCTACGGCAATGGGTCGGGCGGCGTGATCGCGCTGGAATCCGCCCGGGCCGGTGCAGCGCCTCTGGCGGGCTCCGCGCGGTTCGAGGCGGGGTCGTTCGGCCTGGCGCGATGGCTGGGCCGCGCCAGCGGCCGCGCCGGACCGCTCGGCGCAACGCTCACCGCGGGCGGCTTCTCGAGCGGGGGCTTCCGGCAGCACAGCGAAGCGCGGGCCGTGCAGCTCGCGGCGCGCGGTGAGTACACCGTCACATCCCGGACGCTGCTCTCGCTCCAGGCCTCGCATGCCGACGCGCCACGCGCCGACAACCCGGGCGCGCTCACCCAGGCAGAGCTCGACGCCAGGCACGATTCGGCGGCGCCCAACAACATCCTGCGCAACGCCGGCAAGGACGTCACCCAGAGCCAGCTCGCGCTCGCGGTGCACCATGCCGCGGCCCGGGGAGAACTCTCGGCTGCCGTCTTCGGGGTTGCGCGCCGGCTCGACAACCCGCTGGCCACCAGCACCTTCATCGGCATCCGGCGGCGCTCGGGCGGCGTGCGGCTGAGCGGTGCCTACGCGCTCGGCGCCGGGCCGCTCGCCCCGCGGATGACGGCGGGCGTCGAGCTGCAGCGGCTGCGCGACGACCGCACCAACCGGCTCGCGGACGCAGGCGTGCCGACCGACAGCGTCCAGCTCGACCAGCGCGAGCTGGTCACGGAGCGGGGGGCGTTCCTCCAGGCCGCGTGGCAGCCGGCCCCGCGGTGGACCGCGAGTGCGGGCGTCCGCCGCGACGGCGTGACGTTCCAGGTTTCCGACCGGCACCTCGGTGACGGCAGCGACAACAGCGGCAGGCGGACGATGTCGGCGTGGAGCGGCAACGCCGGCGTGAGCGTGGCGCTCGGGGCCGTCACGCCATACGCGAACATCGCGACCGCGTTCGAGACGCCGACGACCACCGAGCTGGCCAACGCCCCCTCGGGCGGCGGCGGATTCAACGCCGAGCTGGGCCCGCAGCGAAGCGTCGTCTACGAGGTCGGGGCCCGCGGGTCCGCGGGTCCGGTCGCGTGGTCGGCGGCCGGCTATATCGGCGTGGTGACTGACGCCATCGTGCAGTTCGAGGAGATCGGGGGCCGCGCCTTCTTCCGGAACGCCGGGCGGCTGCGCCAGGACGGCGCCGAAGTGGCGATGTCGGCGGCGGCATCGAGTTGGCTCCGGCTCGACGCCGCCTACACCTGGGCGCGCTATCGGTTCTCGCGCTACCGCATCGATCCGGCAGCCGGTGCGGATCCCTTCGACGGCAACGTGGTGCCCGGCGTGCCCGAGCACAACGTCCGGCTGTCGGCGATGCTCGAGCCCTTCCCCCGGGCGACGCTCGATGTCGAGCACCGGATCGCCTCGTCGCTCTATGCCGATGACGCGAACACGCTCGAGGTGCCCGGCTGGGGGATCGGGATCACCAGCCTCCGCGCGACCTGGAGCATCGAGACGGGGCGCGCCGTGCTCATGCCCTTCGCCGGCGTGAACAACCTGTGGGGCCGGAGTTACGTCGGGTCGGTGACGGTGAACGGGGCGTTCGGGCGGGTGTTTGAACCGGCTCCCGGCCGCAACGGGTACGCGGGCGCCGAGATCCGGCTCGGCCCGCGGCGCCGCTGAGATCAGTCGGTAGGATCAGAGCATGCTGACCGGGTCGCGGTCGATGATGACCGCGACCTCGGAGCGCCGCCGAGCCAGCACCTTCGCCGTGCGTCGCACCAGCCGCCCGAGCGCCGGCGAGGGCCCGCGCAGCACCACGTGCCACCGCCACCGGTCCTTGATCCGCGTGATGGCGCAGGGAGCCGGGCCCAGCACCGCGACCGGCAGGTCCAGCCGCTGCACCACCCGCCCGTACCAGTCCGCCAGCTTTGCCGCCGTCAGGCCGACCTGCTTCTCGTCCTCGCCCGATGCCACGAGGTTCACCAGCGAGAGCACCGGCGGCGCCGGCGGGCTCTGCCGCAGGGCCAGCTCGGCCTCGAGGAAGCCGATGGTATCGTGGCGCGAGGCGAAGGTGAGGGCATGGTGGCCCGGCGAGCGCGTCTGCACCAGCACGCGCCCGCCGCGGGGACCGCGCCCCGCCCGCCCCGCCACCTGGGCCAGGAGCTGGAAGCTCCGCTCGGCGGCACGGAAGTCGGGAAGGTGCAGGCCGGTGTCGGCATCCACGACGCCGACCAGCGTCACGTTGGGAAAGTCGAGCCCCTTGGCGATCATCTGGGTGCCGATGAGCAGGTCCACCTCGTGCCGCTCGACGGCCCCGAGGATCCGCTGGTGCGACCACT
>CAMLLJ010000067.1 GCA_946480845.1 uncultured Gemmatimonadota bacterium | reverse complement strand
CGGTGAGGGCGAGCGGCAGCGCCGTCTCCAGGCCGATGATGCCGTTGGGCGCGTCGTCGAACTCGCGCTCCTTGGCGTCGTAATGGTGCGGAGCGTGGTCGGTGGCGATCACGTCGATGGTGCCGTCGCGGAGCGCCTGGCGGATCGCCTCGCGGTCCTCGGCTTCGCGGAGCGGCGGGTTCATCTTGGCGTTGGTGTCGTAGCCCTCGCACGCCTCGTGGGTCAGCGTGAAGTGGTGGGGACACGCCTCCGCCGTGACGCGGATGCCCTGCTCCTTGGCGCGGCGGATCAGCTCGACCGACCCGCGCGTGGACATGTGGCAGAGGTGCACGTGGCCGCCGGTGAGCTCCGCGAGGAGGATGTCGCGCGCCACCATGATCTCCTCCGCGGCGGCCGGGATCCCCTTGAGGCCGAGCCGGGTGGAGACGATGCCTTCGTGCATGGCGCCGCCCTGGGCGAGCGTCATCTCCTCGCAATGGTCCGCCACCGGAATCCCGAAGACCCGCGCGTACTCGAGCGCGGTGCGCATCAGGTGGCTCGACATCACCGGCTTGCCGTCGTCGCTCACCGCGACCGCGCCGGCGCCCACCAGCTCGCCGAATTCCGCGAGCTGCTGGCCCTTCTGCCCCACCGAGATGGCGCCGATCGGGTACACGCGCGCCTTCCCCGCCCTGAGCGCCTGGCGCACGATGAAGCCGACGACGCCCTGGTTGTCGCAGACGGGATCGGTGTTGGGCATCGCGCAGACGGCGGTGAACCCGCCGGCCACCGCGGCCATCGCGCCGGTGGCAATCGTCTCGAGGTCCTCCTGGCCGGGCTCGCGGAGGTGCGTATGCAGGTCGATGAGCCCGGGCGCCACGACGAGGTTGGTCGCATCCACCACGATGGCACCGTCTGGCTCGCCGATGTTCCGGCCCACGGCCTCCACCCGCTCCCCGGCCACCAGCACGTCCGCGACGCCGTCGCTCCCGCGCGCCGGGTCGATCACCCGCCCGCCCCGGAGCAGGATCGGCTGCGCGCTCACGCGGCGTCTCCGCCGGCGGCCTGTCCCGGCCCGGGCCGTCCGCCCGCGAGCAGGTAGAGCACCGCCATCCGCACCGCGACCCCGTTGGTCACCTGCGGCAGGATCACGCTGTGCTCGCCGTCGGCCACGTCGCTGTCGATCTCCACGCCGCGGTTCATGGGGCCCGGGTGCAGGATGAGGAGCTCCTTCGGCGCGCGCTCGAGCCGCTCGCGGGTGACGCCGAAGACGCGGTTGTACTCGCGCAACGAAGGAATGAAGCCGGCCTGCATCCGCTCGAGCTGCAGGCGCAGGACGTTGAGTGCGTCGGCCCAGGCGATTGCGTCCTCGATCCGCGGCAGGATGGTGACGCCGAGCTCGCGCACATCCCGCGGGAGCAGCGTGGGCGGCCCGCAGACCCCGACCTCGGCACCGAGCCGGGTGAGCCCCCAGATGTTGCTCCGCGCCACGCGGCTGTGCAGCACGTCGCCGCAGATGGCCACCTTGAGCCCCTCGATGCGCTTGAAGTTGTCGCGCAGGGTGAGCAGGTCGAGCAGGCCCTGGGTCGGATGCTCGTGCTTGCCGTCGCCCGCGTTGATCACGTTGGAGGCGATGCGCTGGCCGAGGAACTGCGCGGCGCCCGAGGAGCCGTGGCGGATCACCACCATGTCGATCCGCATCGCCTCGAGGTTCTTCGCCGTGTCCACCAGCGTCTCCCCCTTCGACACCGAGGAGCCGGAGGCGGCGACGTTCACGGTGTCCGCGCTGAGCCGCTTCTCGGCGAACTCGAAGGAGATCCGGGTCCGGGTGCTCGCCTCGAAGAAGAGGTTGACGATGGTCTTGCCGCGGAGCGCCGGCACCTTCTTGATGGGCCGCTCGCTCACTTCCTTGAACGGCTCCGCCGTGTCCAGGATGAGCCGGAGCTGGTCCGCGCTGAGCGGCTCGAGGCCAACCAGGTCCTTGCCGAGGGCGGGGGCGCTCACGCGGGGGCCCGCGCCAGCTCGACCGCGTCGCGGCCGTCGAGCTCGTTCACCAGGACGTCCACGCGGTCCGTGGCCGTAAGGCTCACGGTCGTTCCCACCACGTCCGCCTGGATCGGCAGCTCGCGCCCGCCGCGGTCCACCAGCACGCAGAGCAGGATGCGCCGCGGCCGGCCGAAGTCGGTGACCTCGTCCAGCGCCGCGCGGACGGTGCGCCCGGTATAGAGCACGTCGTCCACGATGACCACGGCCCGGCCGTCGATGTCCGGCAGGCTGGTCTCCCCGACCACCGGCCGGGGCCCGATCATCTGGAGGTCGTCGCGATAGAGGGTGATGTCGAGCTTGCCCCAGGGGACGTCGGAGCGCTCGACGCCGTCGATGAGGCGCTTGAGGCGGAGGGCCAGCTCCACGCCGCGGCGCTGGATGCCGACGAGCACGAGGTGCTCGGTGCCGCCGCAGCGCTCGACGATCTCCGAGGCCATCCGGACGAGGGCACGGGCGATGGCGCGCTCGTCGAGGAGTGGGGTGCGGATAGTCATCTCGGGCCGGGAAGCTAGCGCGATGCCGACTCCACCGCCACCCGAGCCAGGCGCAGCCGGGTCGCATCGCCTTCGGGCACCGTCCACGCCACGAGGGCGCCGCCATCCTCGAGCGGGGCGAGCTGCGGATAGCTCCCCTCGGCCGACCCGGGCACGGTGACCGCGGCACCGATCCGCCCGTCCGGCCGGAGCTGCGCGATCCGGATCGCGCGCCCGCCGTCGGTGCCGACGTCGGTGGCCACCAGGGCGCCGCCGCCGGCCAGCGCAATGGCCGACGAGTGCGCGGTGCGCACCGTGGCGCCGGTCACCAGCGGGACCGGCTCGCCCAGGGCCCGGCCGGCGGAATCCGTCCGCGCGTAGTACACCCCTTCCCGGCCGGGCTTGCCCGTGTACCAGGCCACGTGGCGGATCCCGCCCTCGCCGATGGCGAGCGCGGGGCCGGTGTGCGGGCAGCCGGGATACTCCCAGTCGTCTGCGTGCACCCGCACCGGGTCCGCCGGCTCCGGCGCAATGGGCGCGGTCACCACGTCGCGCACGTTGCCGGGCAGGTGCTGGCGCCAGGCCGACACCACGTCGCCGGCGGCGTCGCGCGCGAGGGCCACGCGGCAGCAGGGACAGACTGCGCCCCACACGTGCCGGTTGGGCGTCCAGCTTCGGCCGAAGTCCGCGGAGGCCGCGATGTAGATCCGGGCATCGGATTCCGTGGTGGGCGCCGCTGCGGGACTCGCCGCGGAGTGATGGTGGCCGGGGAAGTTCTCCCCGCCGCGCTCGTCGAGCCAGGCCGCGACGATGCCCGAATCGCCGGCCCATGCGGCGCCGTGAAAGGTGTGGGTGCCGGGCGCGCCGGTGCTGTCGTCGTTCAGCGTGACCGGCCCGCTCCAGGTGGTGCCGGCGTCGAGCGAGCGGGCGAAGCGGATGGCGCTCGCGGGGAACCGGCGGCCCGGCACCGGCACGCTCCTGCTCCACACCAGCGCCACGCGGCCCTGCCCCGCCGTCACGATGCGCGGCGCGGCTTCACCGTGCGGCGGGCCCACATCGCCCGGTTCGGCCGTCACGTACACCGGCCTGCTCCAGCTCGCCCCGCCGTCGCTCGAGCGCGCGAACTGCACCTGCCGCGCGTCCGCCGGTCCCGAGACCCACGCCAGGAAGAGCGTGCCTGACCCGGGCTCGCGCGCGAGTGCCGGATCGCCCGCACGGGTGGTGGCCCCGGCGGGCACGGTCACCTCGCGCACCTCGAGCGAGGGCGTCGAGCAGGCGAGCGCCGCGGCGGCCAGCAGCGCGAGGGGCGCGGTCCTCAGTGCGGTCATCGGAACTCTCCCGGTCATCGGTCGAAGCGGTACTGGGCGCCGACGAACACCTGCCGGGGTGCGCCCGGGCGGAATCGCTCGCCCTGCTGCTGCGTGAACGACGAGGTCTCGGCGTAGCGCCGGTTGCCGAGGTTGGTCACCCGGGTCACCAGCTCGAGCTGCCCGTGCACCGGGAGCGTCGCGCTCACGTTGAAGAGATCGTGGCCCCCGTAGCGGTGGGTGTTCTCCGGGTCCATGTAGTAGGGCCCGAGCCGCACCCACTCGAGCGCCACCGAGCCGTCCCCGAGCAGCGCCGGGCGGAAGGTGAGCCGCGCGTTGGCGAAGAAGCGCGGCGCCAGCTCCATTTCGTTCCCGCTGTAGTCCACCGTGCCGCTCGGCGTCCACTCGTCGTAGGTGTGCTTCGCATAGGCCATCGACGCATCCAGCCGTACCTCGTGCACCGGCGCCACGCCGATACCGACCTCGATGCCGCGGTGCGACGTGGCGCCGGCGTTCTGGGTGAGCCGGAGCCCGGCCGGGTCGAGAAAGGTCAGGATGTCGTCGCGCAGGTGCATCGAATAGACCGTGGCCTCGACCGTGGCCTTGCCGCCGAGAAGCGCCCGGACGCCGCCCTCGATGCTGCGCGCCTTCACCGGCTCGAGATCCACCGTGCTCTCCGCCCGCCCCTGCCGGAAGAGCTGGCTCTCCGACGGTGCCCGGAACGCGGCGCGGTACGACGCGAACGCCGTCATGCCCGGCTGGAACTCCCACACCGCGCCGATCTTGGGCGTGAGCCGCGAGAAGCTCACGTCGGTGGACGCGGGCCGCCGATGCGATCCGGTGTCGAGTGGGGCCAGCAGGTTCCGGTAGTCATAGCCGAGGTTGTCGAACCGGAGTCCGGCGTCGAGCTGAATGGCGTCGGTCAGGGCGAAGTCGGCCTGCGCGTAGGGGGCCGCCTGCCAGAACGAGACGTCGTAGTCGTACTGGACCGCGCCCTCGGCGTAGCCGGTGAAGATGTTGCCGCTCCGTTCGGGAAGCACCCGGGTCTCGCGCCGGCTGCCGGGGGTGTACTCGAGGTCCACGCCGGCGTTCACCGTGGCGCGGAGCGGTGCCACGGCGTGCCGCACCCGGGTGAGCGCTCCGATCGAGCGGTGCCGGCTCTCCCAGATCTGGGGATCGAAGCCGAGCTGCCACGACGGGAGCAGGTCCAGCTCGTTGTACCGGGTGTAGATCGTGGCGCCCATCGTCGACGGGCCGCGGCGGACCTGCAGCTCGGACGAGAGCCGCCCCGCCAGCACGCGCCGGAAGGCGATCTGGGTGTAGGTCCGCGACGGCGCCGCGGCGAAGTCGTCCGCGTTGATGTCGCCGCCGCCGTCGCCCGGCTGGTCGATGTGCGAGAAGGTGGCGACCGTCTTGAGCCGCGTGCCGCTGCCCAGGCCCATGTCCCAGCGGAGCGTGCCGCTCTGCCGGTCGTAGGGCGCGCGCTCGCGCCACCCGTTGGACGTCGTCGCGTTCACGTCGGCGCGGAAGCCGTGCCGGCCCATCGTGGTGCTGGCCGTGGCCAGAGCGCGCAGGTAGGTGGCGCTCCCGCCCTCAAGGAAGAGCTCCGCCTCGGGGGCCGCGGACGGATCGCGCGTGAACGAATTGACCACGCCGCCCACCGCGTCGCTCCCGTACACGGCGCTGCCGGGGCCCTTGATCACCTCGATGCGGCCGGCCTGCGGCAGGTTGATCTCGTAGAGGCCGTTGTGGTTGAAGAACCCGGTCGAGCGGGTGGGGACGCCGTCCTCGAGGTAGGCGTAGACGGCCTTGGTGGTGATCGGCTGGCGGATCGCCGTGGCGTGGCCTTCGCCGCCGAAGTTGCTCACGTAGACCCCGGCCGCGCGGTTCACGATGTCGGCGGGATGATGGCTGCGCGCGTCGCGGATCTCCTCGGCGCCGATGACATCCACGCTGAGGGGCGTGCGCGAGGCGAGCTGCGCATCGCGGGACGTGCTGATCACCACGTCCGGGAGCGTTATGGCGGATTCCTCGAGCGCCACGTCGAGGCGCGCCGCCCCGAATGCGGCCACCGACACCAGCCGCGAGACCGGCCGGTAGCCGAGGGCGCGCACCGTGATCCGGCGGTCGCCCGGCGGCACGTCGACCAGCTGATAGCGCCCGAGCGAGTCGGTCACCGCCGTCTGCGCCGGGTTGCTGATTGCCACGATCGCGCCGGCGAGCGCACCGCCCTGCTTCGCGCTCACCGTGCCCTCGACGGAGCCCCGCACGCCCTGGGCCGCCGCCGCGCGCGGCGCTGCCGATGCGAGCACGCCGAGCACCGCCAGTATGGTTCCGGCGGCCGACCACCGCAGATGTTTCATCCAGGATTCCTCTGTTGGCCCGCTGCCGGGGTGGCCGGTGGCGAGCATCTGAGCGCACCGGCACTCCCCTCGCGGGAACGCCGGACCAGTACTGCTGGCATCGCCCGCGAGGGCGTGCGATCAGATCAGAGGCGGAGCGGTAGCTGGAGGAAGGCGGTGGGCCGTGCGCCCCACGGGCGCGACGCGCGATTCGCCGGAGAGGACCGGCACGATGGCAGGAAGGTCGGCGACGGGCGACAGCGTCGCCTCGCCCGCCGTCGCGATGACCGGCGTGGCCTGGCACTGACCGATGCAATGGCAGTCAGGCTCGGCCGGCGCCTCGTGGTGGCTGCCGTGATGATCCTGGGCGGCACCGGCCGCCTGGCCCGCGAGCCACGGCATCTTCTCGGTGCAGCCGTGCAGCGCCTGCAGCCCGGTGCCCCCCAGACCGGGAGACCCGATCAGGAGCAGGACGGCGATCAGCCGGAGCCAGGGAGAGCGACGGAGGCGCAGCATCGAGGGAAAGCTACCCCGCCACGGCGGCGGAAGGTAGGTCAGCGGAACGGACAGGGTGGGATTCGAACCCACGGTACCCTTTCAAGTACACACGCGTTCCAGGCGTGCGCCTTAAACCACTCGGCCACCTGTCCTTTGCATGCCGTTCGCGGGCGGCAACTTAGCGAACCGCGAGGAGCCGAGTCAATACGCGCTGCGCCGCCGGTGCGCCTGGGCGATCGCGGTCCCCGGGAGCTGGCCCACCGGCATCCCCGGGACCACCGTGGCGAGTCCGATCCCCAGGCCCTTGAGCCGATTCTGCCAGAGGATCGTGCCCAGCGTTCCGTCGAGGCAATAGACCTCGCCGCGGGCGACGGCGTACAGGCGGGCGCCGTCGCTCACCACGCACACGATGTCGCTTCCCTTGAGCTTGGTCCGCCAGCGCTCGGTGCCCGTGGCGACGTCGAGTGCTACGACGTGGCCGCCGATCCCCACATATACGTAGTCCCGTTTCAGCCCTGCCATGAGCCCCCGCGGTTCCGGCGGGCGAGCGTCACCACGCCGAAGCCGACCAGCCCGGCCGCGAGAAAGAGCGCGCCGGCCGGCGGGGTCCGGTAGCCGTCGTCAGGCGAGCGGCAGTACCCGGTTTCGAGGCACCAGGTGCCGCCGGCGTCGCCGAGACTGGCGGCGGCGCCGGGTGCCGGAAGGGCGGTCTGGATGGCAAGGAGGAGGGCCAGCATGCTGGAATATAGCGGACAGGGAGGGATTCGAACCCTCGATACCCTTGCGGGTATGCCGGTTTTCGAGACCGGTTCCTTCAACCACTCGGACACCTGTCCTTGGAGGCGCAAATCTAGACAGAACTGCCCGTCCGCGGAACCCTTTCCGAGGCGTACCGGTCAAAGGCCGCCCGAACCACGCGCGCCAGTGCATCGGGGGTGAACGGCTTGCTGATCAGGGGCACCTTTCGCCCGTTCATCGAGGGCGGCAGCGATTCGTCGGAGTAGCCCGACATGAAGAGCACCGCCAGGTCCGGATCGGCGCCACGCAGCCGCTCCGCAAGCACCGGCCCCGTGATTCCAGGCATGACGACGTCGGTGAGCAGCATGTCGATGCGCGAGGTCCGCTCTCCGAATGCCACCATCGCGGCGCCGGGTCCGGTCGCGGAGATCACCGAGTAGCCGTAGCTCTGGAGGATGCGGGCCACGAGCCTGACCAGCTCCGGCTCGTCGTCCACCACGAGGATCGTTTCGCTGCCCCGCAGATTTTCGGGCGAAAGGGCGGGGGCCGGTGCCGTGGGGGTCGGCCGCCGCGCGGGCAGGACCACGCGGAACACGCTGCCAGCCCCGGGTTCCGTGTCCACCTCGATGTGGCCGCCCGACTTGGTCACGATGCCGTAGGCCGTGGCCAGGCCGAGTCCGGTGCCCTGGCCTCGCGGCTTGGTGGTGAAGAACGGCTCGAAGAGCCGCGAGCGGGTGGCCGCGTCCATGCCGCTCCCGGTATCGCGCACGCTGAGGACCACCTGCCGCGCGACCGGATCGACGAACGTCCCGAGCGTGAGCGTCCCGCCGGCCGGCATCGCGTCGCGCGCGTTGAGCGCCATGTTGATGATGACCTGCGAAATCTGGCCGCGGTCCGCGTGCACCCAGCCGGGCGACTCCGCGAGCTGGACCTTGACCTCGATGTGCTCGCCGAGGAGCCGCTCGATGAGCGCCGCCGTTTCCGCGACCACCGGCGAGAGGTCGAAGATCTCGGCCTTGAGCGACTGCTGCCGGCTGAAGGCCAGGAGCTGCTCGGTGAGGCGCGACGCGCGCTCGGTCGCCCGGGCGATCCCCTGGGCGTCCTCGTGCCCCTGCACGCCCGGGGGCAGCGCGCGGGTGAGGAACGAGGCGAAGCCCTGGATGATGGTCAGGATGTTGTTGAAGTCGTGCGCGATGCCGCCGGCGAGCTGCCCGACCGCTTCCATCTTCTGGGTCTGGCGGAGCTGGGCCTCCAGCTCGCGCTGGCGGGTGATGTCCCGCTTGATGGCCGAGGCACCGATCAGCTCGCCGCGACTGTTCCGGATCGGCGAGATGGTGAGCGAGATCTCGACGCGGCGGCCGTCCTTGCGGATCCGGGACGTTTCATAGTGCCTGACGTGCTCGCCGGCGCTGATGCGGGCGAGGATCTGCGCCTCCTCGTCGTGCAGCTCGGGCGGGACCAGCGTGTAGATCGACTGGCCGATGATCTCTTCGGCCGTGTACCCGAACATCTGCTCCGCAGCCGGGTTCCAGCTGCGGATCACGCCATCGAGGCTCTTGCTCACGATGGCATCGTCCGAGGTGCGCACAATGGCGGCGAGGCGCTCGAGGTCGGTTTCGACCGGGAAGGTGGGACCGTCCATGAAGGGCTAGACTGGCTCGAGGCGGGTGCGGAGCGGGCCGGAGACGCCGCTTTGTGAGGCGAGGATCGGGGTCACGGCCGCGGACCACAGCTGGACCATGTGCTCATGTCGATGCATGCGCGCTGCCATTTCGGCTCAAGCTTGGGGGTGAAGCGCGGAACCTTGCGCGAGACATAAACATAGCGGTCAGTCCCTGAGAAGGAACTCCACCGTGGATACCACTCGCAGCGTCTTGAAGACCTGGGATTCCTCGCGGATGCCCGCCGCCTGCTCGCGTGGCAGGATCTCGAAGACCCCCTGATTGGCCCGGCGGATCCCGCCCAGCCGACTGTCGGCATCACGCGCGAACTGTGCCGCGGCCTCGCGCGCCTGGGCAGTGGCTTCCGCGATCATGGCGGGCTTGAAGTCGTTGAGCTTCGTGAAGATGAAACTCGGGCCGGTGGCGGCGTACTCGCCGCCCGAGGTGAAAACCACGCCGGCGTCCACCAGCTCGCTCAGCCGCTGGCTCGCGGCGAGCACCGTATCGGGCCGGTCCGACCGGACCATCAGGGTCTGGCGGAGGATGTAGCGCGTGACCACCTCGCCCGGCGGCCGGTACTGGTTGGCGTAGGCGTCGATCACCTGGAAGTCCTGCAGCGCGGTCTGCGCGGTGTCGAGGCCGTGCCGCACCAGGAAGGCCTTGATCCCCGAGACGCTCGACGCGACGCGCCGCTGCGCGGCGGCGAGGTCGTTGTCGGCGATCGCGATGGTGAGCGGCCAGATGGCGAGATCGGCCTTCACCTCGCGCTCGGAGACGCCCTTCACGGTGACGAACCGGTCGGCCGCGCGCACGCGGGCGATGCCGCGCCCGCCGAGCCAGCCGGCGAGCACCAGGCCCAGCGCGAGCACCAGGGCGAGGGTGAAGGGGCGGTCCAGGCCCGGGCGCCGGTCCGGCATCGGCTGTCGTTCAGGAGCCGTCACGGCCAGGGGTCGCCGCACCCGGCGCGCCGGAAGGTGTCGCTCACGTTGAGGATCTTCCACTGCCCGCCCAGCCGGGCCAGGTGGAAGGCGTCGAAGCCGCAGTGGCTCACCTTGCCGTCGATGCGCACCTGGTACTCCGCCCAGACCGAGGCGAGGTCGCCATCCACATGGACGACGTGGTTGCGGATCGGCTCATCGAGCGCCGGCTGCTCGGGGCGGGACACGGCGCGCATGAACTGCGCCGCGGTCAGCAGCATGACCCGGCTGCCGGCGGGTCCCGGGCGGAGGAGTGTCATGCGCGCGAGGGTATCCACGTGGCGCGCCATGAGCATCGTGTCCTTGGTGCGGAGGCCCGCGAGGAAGCTGTCGATGGTGGTGAGGACTTCGGCTTGGGCCGCCGTGGGCGCGGCGGAGTCGGCCGCGGACTGGGCCGCGGCGGCCGAGGGAGAAAGGCCGAGCAGGACGGCGAGCAGCGTGCGACGCATGGAGGTTCCTCGCGCTGGGTTGGACGGCCCCGAGCCGGACGCACCGGCCTACCGGCGGGCCAGGAAGAACCGCTTCAGCAGCTCCGCGCACTCCTCGGCGAGCAGTCCGCCCACCACCTCCGGACGGTGATTGAGCCGGGGATGGCGCAGCAGGTCGAGCACCGAGCCCGCCATCCCGGCGCGCGGATCGTGTGCCCCGAAGACGACGCGCTCGAGCTTGGCGAGGATGATCGCGCCGGCGCACTGGGCGCAGGGCTCGAGGGTCAGGTACATCACCGCGCCGGTGAGCCGGCCTTCGCCGGAGGCCGCGAGCGCCCGCTGGATCGCGAGCAGTTCCGCATGCGCCGTCGGGTCGCGGCGGTGGACCATCTCGTTGTGGGCCTCACCGAGGATCTCGCCATCGCGGACGATCACGGCGCCGACCGGGACTTCCTCGCGCACCGCGGCGGCCCGGGCGAGCCGGAGCGCCGCTTCCATGCCGGTGAGATCGGCCGGTGACGGCGTGCCCCTACGCACTTGCCGCCTCCACCTCCGGCGCGGCCGGCGTGGGCGCGCTCGAGAAGACCAGGTGCCCGTCCTTCGCGTCCACGACCAGCGTCTCGCCCTCCGCGTACTTCCCTTCCAGCAGCTCGAGCGCGATCGGGTTCTGCAGCTCGCGCTGGATCACCCGCTTGAGCGGGCGGGCGCCGTAGACCGGGTCGTACCCCTTCCCGGCCAGCAGCTCGCGCGCCCCGGGCGTCACCCGGAGGCGGAGATGGCGCGCCTCGAGCATCTTCTCCAGCAGGGCGAGCTGCAGCGACACGATGTGGGCGAGGTCGGCGCGCGAGAGCGGACGGAACACGATCACGTCGTCCACCCGGTTCAGGAACTCGGGTCGGAAGTGCGCGCGCAACTCGTTCCGCACCCGCTCCTCCACGGCCTCCCACGCCTCCCCGCCCGCCTCGGCGCCGGCCTCGACGATGTACTGGCTGCCGATGTTCGACGTCATGATGATCACGGTGTTGCGGAAGTCCACGAGCCGGCCCTGGCTGTCGGTGAGCCGCCCGTCGTCGAGAATCTGCAGCAGCACGTTGAAGACGTCGGGATGCGCCTTCTCGATCTCGTCGAGGAGGACGACGCTGTACGGCCGGCGGCGCACGGCCTCGGTGAGCTGTCCGCCCTCCTCATACCCCACGTAACCCGGAGGCGCGCCGATCATGCGGGCCACGGAGTGCTTCTCCATGTACTCCGACATGTCGAGCCGCACCATGGCGCGCTCGTCGTCGAAGAGGTACTCGGCGAGCGCGCGCGCGGTTTCCGTCTTGCCAACGCCGGTGGGCCCGAGGAAGATGAACGAGCCGGTCGGGCGGTTGACGTCCTGGAGGCCCGCGCGGCTCCGGCGCACGGCGTTGGCCACCGCGGTGACCGCGGGCTCCTGTCCGACCACCCGGCGCCCCAGCTCGGCCTCGAGCCGGGTGAGCCGCTCGCGCTCCGATTCGAGCATCTTCGTCACCGGAATGCCGGTCCAGCGCGCCACGATCTCGGCGATGTCATCGGCATCCACCTCCTCCTTCAGGTACTTCGCCGACGCCTGGACCTCGGCCAGCCGCGCCTCCTCCTCGGCGATCTTCCGCTCCAGCTCGGGAATCCGCCCGTAGCGCAGCTCGGCGGCGCGCTGGAGATCGCCGCGCCGGGTGGCGAGGTCCACCTCGCCGCGCAGTGCGTCCACTTCGGCGCGGCCCGTGCGGATCCCCTGGATGGCGCCCTTCTCCGACTGCCACTGCGCCTTCATCCCCCCGCTCCGCTCCCGGAGCTGGGCGATCTCCTGCTCCACCGCCGCGCGCCGCTCCTGCCCCGCCTTGTCCTTTTCCTTGAGCAGCGCCTGGCGCTGGATCTCGAGCTGCACGATGCGCCGCTCGACCTCGTCGATCTCCTGCGGCAGGCTGTCGATCTCGATGCGGAGCCGGCTGGCGGCCTCGTCGATCAGGTCGATGGCCTTGTCGGGCAGGAAGCGGTCGCCGATGTAGCGGTCGGAGAGGGTGGCGGCGGCGACGATGGCGTTGTCGGTGATGCGGACCCCGTGGTGCACCTCGTACTTCTCCTT